>JANOYI010000421.1:0-7509 GCA_031428795.1 Ilumatobacteraceae bacterium
GAGAGCTTCGGTCTGGTCGCGCTCGAAGCGTCGGCCTGCGGCATCCCCGTGGTCGCTGCCGGGGTAGGCGGCTTGCTGACCCTCGTCGACCACGGCGAGACCGGCTACCTCGTCCCCGATCGCGACCCGGCTCTGTTCGCGCACTACCTGCGCGAGATCATCGACCACCCGGCGCACGCCGCAGCACTTGGCCAGCGCGGTGCCGAACGTGCGAAGCGCTACACGTGGGGTTTCGCCGCCGCTCGACTGCGTCGCCTGTACACAGACCTGGGCGCACGCGAACTCGTCGCCTGCGTGTGAGGCGCTCGTGACCGACTACCACCTGCCGCCGTCACTGGAGACGCTCGAAGCGTCGATCTCGCAGTGGCTCGCCGGGTTCGCTGCCGAGAACCCAGCCTTCGAAGCCATCGACCGCGGCGAGGCAGGCGAGCCCGAGCCGCGCTGGTACGTGCGACTTCGAGGCGAGGAAAAGGAGCACATCACCATCTGGCTCACGCTCGGCCAGCGCACCCTGCGCTACGAGGCGTACGTGCTGCCCGCGCCGCAGGAGAACGTGGCCGAGGTATACGAGATGGCGCTGCGCCGCAACGACAAACTCGTCGGCGCCCATTTCGCGATCGGTGTCGAGGATGCGTTGTTCCTACGCGGCGAAATTCCGCTCGCGTGGCTCACCGAGCCCGAGCTCGACCGCATCATCGGCTCGCTGTACACCTACACCGAGCAGGCGTTCCCCGGCTTGATTCGTTTGGCCTTCGCCAGCAAATTCAGCTGACTTTTGCCGATTCCCTAATCTCACCATGCCCAGTACTGGTGCCGGGCGGGTGGCCGCGTCGGGGAAGTCGTGCCACCCACCCGGCGCTGACACGAGGAGACTTCGATGACTGGTATGGTAAGTGGTATGGCAACCAAGAAGGTTACGGTAACGCTGGAGTCGGAGCAGGTCGAACAGATCCGACAACTGGTCGCTTCAGCGCACGCACCGAGCGTGTCGGGCTTTGTGCAGCACGCTGTTGCTGTGGCCCTCGATGATGTCGCTGGCTGGGGTGCGATGTTGGCGCAGGCACTGGAGGACACGGGCGGACCGCTGACCCCAGAAGAGATTGCGTGGACCGACGGGGTCCTCAACGCAAGGCCACGTTCGCAAAGCTCGGTGGCCTGATGGTCCGCTCGATTGGTTGGATGGCGAGCGGGGTAACGCTTGACGCTGGAGCACTCATCGCGCTGGACCGTGATGACCGTCGGGTGATTGCCCTCCTGGCAAGAGCTGCCCAAGCAGCACATCGCATCACGATTCCAGCCAGCGCACTTGCGCAAGCGGTGCGCCAGCCGGAACGGCAGGCCCGGCTCTCGCGGTTGATGCGTCAGCCGACGACCGACGTAGTTGCGATCGATCGCGTCGATGCCGTGAACGTTGGACGATTGTTGGCAGCCAGCGGCACCACAGACGTCGTCGATGCGCACGTCGTCATTTGCGCTCGTCGCGCTCGGCAGATCGTGGTCACCTCTGATGTCGGCGACCTCCGTCGCCTGGACCCGGACCTCGAGATCCTCGCTCTGTAGCCGCAGCCGGTCGCGCCTCGATGCAGCGCGTAGCCTGACCTCATGACGACGTATCGGTTGGCAGTGGTGGGCGGCGGCAACATGGGGGCGGCGCTGGTTGGCGGCCTACTGCAGTCCGGCTGGGCTGCCGGCGACATTTCCGTCGTTGAAGTACTCGGCGCTCGCGTCGCCGAGTTGCAGCAAATGTTTCCCGGCGTCACCGTCACCGACGACATTCCCTCCTGCGAATCCGCACTGATCGCCGTCAAGCCGTACGACGTCGCCGCTGCGTGCGCCACCGCCGCCGGCGCGGGTGCCACACGCCTGCTCAGCATCGCCGCTGGCATCGGCATCGCCGCCCTGCAGTCGGCGGCCGGCACCGAGGTTGCTGTCGTGCGCGCGATGCCAAACACACCCGCACTCGTCGGCCAGGGCGCGGCCGCGATCTGCGGCGGGCCGACAGCCGATGAGGCCGACCTCGAGTGGGCCGAGTCGATTCTCGGCTCGGTCGGAATCGTGGTGCGCGTGCCCGAGTCACAACTCGACGCCGTCACCGGACTGGCCGGCAGTGGCCCGGCGTACTTATTTCTTGTGGCGGAGGCACTCACCGAAGCGGGGGTGCTCGCAGGCCTCAGCCGGGCCAACAGCGAGGCACTGGTGACCCAGCTTTTCGTCGGCTCGTCGGCCCTGCTGCAACAGCGCGGCGACCCGGCCAACCTGCGCGCAATGGTCACTTCACCAGGGGGAACGACCGCCGCCGGCCTGCGCGCGCTCGAAGAACACGGCGTGCGGTCGGCCTTCATGGAGGCCGTGATGGCGGCCACCGAACGCGGTGCCGAGCTCGGCCGTTCGACCTGAATCGTTCAGCGGCCGTTCACCTCCGCGAAAGAAATCTTGCTGTGACTCTTTTCTCACCGGCACTTGTGTGCCTATCCTTCGCATCGGTCGCAAGACCAACCAAGTGATTCGTCACTCGGGTGTCGCGCCCCGCAAGGGCTGCGCCGCAGAGGGCTGGTGCCATCGGGGGGTTGGCATCGGCCCTCTTCGCATTTTCAGGACTCGGTTCGCATTTTCGGACCCGGTAGCGTGAGCCGCCCATGGGCCGCCGCTACGACTCCATTTCGTTCCTCAGTGATCTCGGCATCGCCGACGAGCACGTTGGCGTCGTGAAAGCAATCGTGCGCGACATGGCGCCGCACGCGTACATCGTCGACCTCACGCACGGCATCCCCTCGTACGATGTGCGCGCCGGCAGCCTTGCCCTGGCACGCGCAATTGGCTACGTGCCGTCGGGTGTCGTGATGGCAGTCGTCGACGCCGGCGATCGACGCGCTGTCGCGATCGAAGTGGCCGACGGTGCGGGCGTGGTCATCGGCCCTGACAACGGATTGCTGGCCTCCGCGATCTCGATGGCGGGCGGTTCTGGTCGCGCGGTCATCCTCGACAATCTTGAATTCCAACTGGCCAGCCCAGGCGCGACCGTTGCCAGCCGCGATGTATTCGCGCCGGTGGCCGCGCACCTGTGCAACGGAGTCGACCTGGCCGACCTAGGCACCCTCGTCGATGCCGACGAACTGCTGCCCGGCGTTGTGCCGCTGCCGCGAGACGCCGATGGCGGAGGCGTGCACGCAGAGGTTCTTTGGATCGACCACGTCGGCAACTGCCAGCTCAACATCGGGCTCGACGACGTGACCCCGTGGGGAGTTGCCGCAGGCACTCGCCTGGAGGTCACCGCTGGCGACGAGGTGCGCGTGGTGCAGCGGGTCGGCCGTGCAGGCGGCCTTGGCCCCGGCTCGATTGGTTTCGTGGTCGACGGCTTCGGCCTACTGACACTCGTTCTCGACCGCCGCTCCGCAGCCGATGAACTCTCGCTTGCCACCTCCGACCAGGTCACCGTTCGCCCCCTCGCCGAAGGGTCGAACGGTCCGGGCGTCAGCGTTCCCGTGTCCCTCTCCCGACCGCCCACACAAACGACGTGCAGATAGCGTGACGGCATGCGCCCCGCGACCACGCTCACCCTCGGCTTGCTGCTGCTCGTCATCCTGACCGCCGGCATCCTTTCGCTGTTGCGCCTGTAACTGCGCCACGCCGTTTTCTCGAAGGGCGCGCACGGGCAGGTAACCGGCGGGTAACATCCTCGAAGCCGCAAGAGGGGGCTGGCATCACGTGAATTTGGCGCACATCATCGATCCGCATCCGGCCGACAAAGTGGCCATCATCAGCCGCGGCCGACCGACCACGTACGGGGCGCTGCGCGAGCAGGTTGCACATGTGCGCGGTGGGCTCGTGGCACTCGGTGTCGGCAAGGGCGATCGCGTCGCAACGTTGTGCAGCAACGGCCGCTACTTCGTCGACCTGTACCTCGCTGCCTTGGGCTTGGGTGCCGTCACGGTGCCGCTGAACCCCACCAGCCCAGCACCCGAAATCGAGCGCGAGGTCCTGACTGTCGGCGCCAAGGTCGTCGTTGTCGAGCCCCAGGCCGCGGGCGCGTGGGCACAGATCAATCGTGCCCACCTTCCGTCTGTGGAGCACGTTGTCGCTACCGAGCCTGGCACCGTGACGGGTGCCGACTCCACCTTCGACGACCTGCTCGGCGCGCAGCAGGTGGCGACCATCGAAGTTGACGACGACGATCTGGCGGCGCTCATCTTCACGTCGGGCACCGCTGGCTCACCACGGGCCGCCATGCTCAGCCACGGCAACTTGCGTTCGAACCTCGAGCAGGGGCGCAGCACCGACGGCATCTGCGAGAACGATGTCGTCTTCGGTGTGTTGCCGATGTTCCACATCTTCGGTCTCAACGTCGTGCTCGGGCTCACACTTGCTCGTGGCGCAACCGTCATCCTGGTGCAGCGCTTCGATCCGTTCACGGCGCTCGAGACCATCACTGAGCGCAGCGTCACCGTCATCCCGGGCGCACCGCCGATGTGGTTGGCGTTCAGCCACTTCGACGACATCCCGGCCGACAGCTTCGCCACCGTGAGGCTTTCGCTCACCGGTGCTGCGAAGATGCCCGAGGAAGCCACCCGCCGTCTCGAAGAGCGTTTCGGTCTTGTGCTGCGTGAGGGCTACGGCCTCACCGAAGCGTCACCCGTCGTCTCGTCGTCAGCGGGCCTGACGCCCAAGACCGGTTCGGTCGGCAAGGTGCTCGACGGCATTCAGGTGCGCCTGGTCGACGAAAACGGCGACGATGCGCTGGAGCACGACTCCGGCGAGATCTGGGTCAAGGGCCCCAACGTGTTCAAGGGTTACCTCAACGACCCAGAAGCCACGGCCCGCGTGTTGACCCCCGACGGTTGGCTGCGTACGGGCGACATCGCCGTTGTCGACGACGAAGGCTTCCTGTACTTGGTCGACCGGGCGAAGGATCTCATCATCGTCAGCGGCTTCAACGTGTACCCAGCCGAAGTCGAGGAAATCCTGATGGACCACCCCGATGTCCAAGAGGTTGGCGTGGTCGGCGTGCCGCACCCGCATACCGGCGAGGCCGTCAAAGCCTTCGTGGTGTTGCGCCCCGGTGCCACTGCGCACGAGGACACGCTGATCTCGTGGTGCCTGGACAACCTGGCGCGCTACAAGTGCCCCGCAAAAATCCTGTTTGTGGACGAACTGCCGCGCAATGTCAGCGGCAAGCTTCTCCGCCGCAGCCTCGTCTAGCGCGCCAGATCCGCCGGGAGCCGAAGGTCACACCCAGCGCTCACGCTGTGAACTTTGTGAACGTGTGCACGAATGCCTAACGTGGTCACTCGCATGGCTCCTGACCGCAATCGTCGCCGCATTCCCGATGCCACCGTCTCGAGGTTGCCGGTATACCTGCGCATCCTCGGCGAGCAGAGCGCCGCTGGCGTGGACAGCATTTCCTCGGAGGGCCTGGCCGAGCTTGCTGGCGTGAATGCGGCCAAGGTGCGCAAGGACCTCTCGTACCTGGGTAGCTACGGCACGCGCGGTGTGGGTTACGAGGTTGATTACCTGGTGTATCAAGTTCGCCGCGAGCTGGGCCTCACCCACGATTGGCCGGTTGTCATCGTCGGCGCCGGCAATCTGGGTCAAGCCCTTGCCGGCTACGGCGGTTTCGGTGAGCGCGGTTTCCCTGTGGCTGGCATCGTTGACGTCGACGACTCCAAAGTCGGCACGGTCCTTGGCGGCGTGCGCGTGCGCCACATCGACGAGCTGCCCCAGATCGTCGCCACCAAGCGGGTCAACATCGGTGTGGTCGCCACCCCCGGCGGCGCCGCCCAGGAAGCCGCTGACCTGCTGGTCAAGGCCGGTGTCACCAGCATTTTGAACTTCGCTCCCATCGTGCTCACGGTGCCGCGTTCGATCGAGGTCCGCAAGGTTGATCTCGCCGTCGAACTGCAGATCCTGAGCTATCACGAGCAACGTCGGGCCGGCAATGCAATTCATGCCGTGCCCGGTACTCCACCCCGCTCGGCGACGGCGTAGATTGGTCATCGCATGAGCATCGTCGTCATCGGTGTGAATCACCGCACGGCTCCCATCGAGCTGCTGGAGCGCGTCTCGCTGTCGGGTGCCGACCTCCGCAAGGCCGTCACCGGGCTGGTCAGTCGCGCCAACATCCGTGAAGCCGCGGTGCTCAGCACCTGCAACCGCACCGAGGTGGTCTGCGTTGCCGAGCGCTTTCACGGTGCCTATGCCGACATTCGCGACTTCTTCTGCGAGCTCGGAGGCTTGCAGCCCGACGAGCTGCACGAGCACCTGTACAGCCAGCACGACGATGCCGCGATCAGCCACCTGTTCGAGGTCGCCGCTGGGCTGGACTCGGCTGTCTTGGGTGAGAGCGAGATTCTCGGCCAGGTTCGCGGTGCGTGGGAGATGGCACAGGCCGAGGGTGGCGCCAAGGCAACCCTGAACCTGCTGTTCCGTCATGCCATCGAGACCGGCAAGCGGGCCCGCACCGAAACCTCCATCGGCAAGCACACTGCGTCCGTCAGCCACGCTGCCGTTGAGATGGCGCAGGAACGCTTGGGCGGAATCGCTGGCCGTCGCGTCTTGGTTGTTGGGGCGGGGGACATGGGCGAAGGCATCGCTGTGGCACTGCTCGGCGCGGGCGCCACCGACATCACCGTCATCAACCGCACCGAGTCTCGGGCTGCGCAACTCGCCGATCGCGTCGGCGGCCGCCTTGCACCGTTCAATCAGCTGGGTGCAGCGCTGCGCGAGGCCGACGTGCTGCTCACCTGCACGGGCGCTGGCACCATCATCATCGATCACGAACTTGTCGTCGCAGCCCGCGAGGGTGTCACCACCCCGTTGCTCGTCGTCGACATTGCCGTACCTCGCGACGTGGCCTCGGATGTCGAGCAAGCCGACAACGTCACGCTGCTCAACCTCGATCACCTGCGCGACTGGGCTGCTCGGGGCATTGCGCTGCGGGCTGCGGAGGCAGATCGTGTGCGTGTCATCGTCGGCGAGGAAGTCGAACGTTTTGGCCTGGAGGCCACCGCTCGCCAGGCAGCACCCTTGGTCGCACAGCTGCACGAAAAGGCCGACACGGTTCGCGTTGCAGAACTCGAGCGTTACTCCAATCGGCTGGCCTCGCTCGACCCGGCGCAGCGCCTGGCAGTCGAGGCGGTCACCAAGGGCATCGTCGCCAAGCTGCTGCACCAGATGTCGGTGAAGCTGAAGGACGACGCAGGCAGCCCGCAGGGCGAGCGCAACGCTGCCGCCGTGCGCGACCTCTTCGACCTGAGCTGATGACCACTGCCTCGCAGACGCTGCGGCTGGCAACGAGGGGCAGCGCGCAGGCAAAGGCGCAGGCAACGGCTGTTGCCGACGCGTTGATGGCTGCGCACCCGGGTCTCCTCGTGCAGTTGGTGTTCGTTGAGACGCTTGGCGACCAGCGCACCGATGTGCCGTTGCACACCATTGGCGGCCAGGGCGTGTTCGTGAAGGAAGTACAGCGGGCGGTACTCGACGGATCTGCGGACCTGGCGGCGCACAGTGCCAAGG
>JANOYI010000422.1:0-11705 GCA_031428795.1 Ilumatobacteraceae bacterium
GTGGTTCTTCAGCGGGCACTTCCCGGGGCGCCCGACCCTGCCGGGCGTGCTGATGTGTGAAGCAATCGCACAGATGGGCGCCATCGCCGTGCTGACCGACGAGCGCTTCGCCGGCAAGCTGCCGCTGTTCGGCGGTCTGGACTCTGCCCGCTTCCGGCGGCAGGTCGGCCCGGGTGACACGCTGGAGCTGGAGGTCGAACTGGGCCGCATGTCGGCGCGTGCGGGCAAAGGTGTCGGTCGGGCGCTGCTCGCCGGCAAGGTCGCGTGCGAGTGCGAGTTGATGTTCGTCCTCGTCGACGCCTGATCCTTACGGCTTGACTACGGGTCTGGCCTTCGCCGCCGCTAGTCGGTAACCCATACTCTTGAGGGGGAGTGGGGGTGGCCGCCCGGCCGGGTCTGGCTCTCGCGGCAGCGTGGTCGTAACCCATGCTCTTGAACGGGTGTGGGGCGGCCCGCCTGGCGGATCTGGCTCGCTGGCGCTCAGGCGTGGGGTACTTGTTTTCGATCAGCGACAACTTGTGTTGCGCTTTGCGGCGCTAGGTGCAAGGAAAGTTGTCGCCGAGCTGAATCAACTAGTCCTGGTCCTGCTCGCCAGCAAGCCGAACTCGGCCACCGGCCCGAGCCAACACCCATTCAAGAGCATGGGTTTGGGTTTGGGATCTGGTGACGAGGCCTAGGACGCAGGGGCGATGATGATGGTGCCGTTATGGCCACCGAAACCCAGGCTGTTCGACATCGTCGGGCCTGGGGTCCACGGGCGAGCGTCGCCCAGCACGACGTCGATCTCGAACCCTTCTTCCACCACGGTGGTTCCGGCGGTCGGCGGGATCAACGAGTGCTCCATCGACAACAGCACGGCGGCCGCCTCCAGCGCGCCAGCGGCGCCGAGTGCGTGACCGGTGACGCCCTTGGTGGATGTCACCGGCACCGTGCCTGGACCGAAGACGGCTGCAACTGCAGCGGCCTCGGCGGCATCGTTGAGCGGAGTGGAGGTGCCGTGCGCGTTGATCTGACGAATGTCGGCAGTGGTGAGGCCGGCGTCGCGTAGTGCCAAGTTCATGCACTTGATGGCGCCGGTTCCACCGGGTGCCGGCGCAGTGATGTGGTGTGCATCGGCGTTGCTGGCTGCACCGATGACTTCGCCGAGGATGTTGGCGCCGCGGCCGACCGCAACGGACCACTCCTCCAGCAGCAGTACCGCCGCGCCCTCGCCGAGCACGAAACCGTCGCGGTCGGGGGAGAAGGGTCGGCTGTTGCCGCTGCTGCTGAGGGCCGTCATGTTGCCGAAGGAGGCGACGGCGATCGGGCAGGCGGCGCTTTCGCTGCCACCCGTGATGCATGCGTCGATCATGCCCCACGCGATCAACCGTGCCGCATAGCCAATGGCGTGGGTGGAGGCAGCGCAGGCCGTGGTGATGGTCTCGTTCGGGCCTTGGAGGCCATACCGCATGGAGATGGCCGCGCCTGGAGCATTCGGCATCATCATCGGCACGAGGAACGGCGAGACACGACGCTCGCCCTTCTCCAGCAGGACTTCAATTTGCTCCTCCGTTGACCGCAGCCCACCCACGCCGGTGGCGAAGATGGTGCCGAAGCGGCTGGAGTCGATGTCGGGACGACCAGCCTGGTCGAAGCACTCGGCCGCGGCGGCCAAGGCGAATTGTTCCACCTTGTCCGCGCGGCGAGCCTCCTTTGCGTTCGCGAAGTAGGGCGTTGGGTCCCAGTCGGCGATCTCCACCGTGCGACCGGTGGTGATACCCGGGCCGTTGAGGCCGGCCCAAAAGGCCTGCTTGCCGAGGCCGCAGGGCGCGACCACGCCGTACCCGGTGATGGCAACGCGCCGACCACGGTCGCCCATGATCGGTGGGAGCGCGGCCGGGGCGGGCATTAGAGCTTGCCGACGACGAGGTCGTAGGCCTGGCCCACGGTCTCGACACCCTCAAGGTCTTCTTCGGGGACTTCGACGCCGAATTCTTCTTCGAGGCCCATGATCAGTTCGACCAGGTCGAGGCTGTCGGCATCGAGGTCGTCGCCGAACTTTGCTTCACGCACTACCTGGTCCTCTGACACCGAGAGCACCTCAACGGCGACCTTCTGGAAACGGGCGAACAGTTCGTCACTCATGGACTTCTCCTTGTTGCTTGCTGCAACGGAATTGGGTTGTTACAGATGATAATCGGCTGACGTGTGTGGTGGGTCAGTGACCCATGCCCAGGCCGCCATCCACGGGGATGACGGCACCGGTGATGTAGGCGGCATCGTCGGATGCGAGGAACGCGACAACGCCTGCGATCTCTTCGGGCGTGGCAACCCGGCCCAACGGCACCGCGGCTGTGAGTTCGCCGAGACGCTTCTCGCCCAACGCTGCCGTCATGTCGGTGGCCACCGGGCCGGGGGCGACAACGTTGCAGGTGATGCTGCGCGAGCCAAGCTCGCGCGCCACTGAGCGTGCGAAGCCTACGAGCCCCGCCTTGGACGCTGCGTAGTTGGTTTGGCCAGCCGAGCCGAGCAGGGCGACAACGGACGAGACAAGGATGATGCGGCCGCGACGCGCCTTGAGCATGCCCTGTGCAGCGCGCTTGGTCACGCGGTAGGCGGCGGTGAGATTTGCATCGATTACCGATGTGAAGTCGGCCTCGCTCATACGAAGCAGCAGGCCGTCATTCGTGATGCCAGCGTTGGAGACCAGGATCTCGACGGGGCCGAACTCTGCCTCGACTGCCGCGAAGGCTGATTCGACGGACGCCGCCGAGGTGACGTCGCATTGCACGGCGAAAAGACCTTCGGGTGGGTGAGAGGAGTTGTAGGTGACCGCAACCCGGTCGCCGAGCGCGGCGAACCGTTGCGCGCAGGCGAGGCCGATGCCGCGCGAACCACCCGTGACGAGGACGACGCGACTCATGACATCACCTTCATCACATACACCTTCATGACAGGACCGTCGCGTCGGGCGCGTCAGCTTCTGCACCGCCCCAGCGGAGGACGGCACTGGCGGAGGTCATGCCGGCGCCGAAGCCGACGAGCAGCACGAGATCGCCCTTCTTGACGCGGCCGGCGTCGAGTGCATCGGCGAGGGCCAGCGGGATCGAGGCGGCCGACGTATTGCCAGTGCGTTGCAGGACCACGGCCGTCTTGTCGAGCGACATGCCGAGCCGGTCGAGCGACGCCTGAATGATGCGGATGTTGGCCTGGTGGGGAACAACTAGTGCGATGTCGTCGGCGGTGACGCCGGCGTGCTGCATGCTCTTCGTGGCCGAGTCGACCATGATGCGAACGGCCCGGCGGAAGACTTCCTTGCCATCCATCTGCAAGAACCCGCCGACTTCGGCGTAGAGGAACTTCTCGGCCGCCCCGTCGGCGTCGAGATCCCAACCGAGCAGATGGCCTGAGCCTTCGACGGCCTCGAGCACCACCGCGGCGCTGCCGTCGGCGAACAGGATTGCGGTGTTGCGATCCGACCAGTCGGTGATGCGGGCGAGCGTGTCGGTCCCGATGACCAACACCTTCTTGGCGCCCATCGCAATCATGCCGTGTGCCTGCACCATCGCGTAGACGAAACCGCTGCAGGCAGCGTTGAGGTCATACGCGCCGCACTTCAGACCGAGCTCCATCTGAACTGCGGGTGCGCTGGCGGGGACAGTGCGGTCTGGGGTCGTGGTGGCGAGGATCAGCGCGTCAATCGAGAGTGGGTCAACGCCCGACATCTCCAGAGCGGCGCGCCCGCTCTCGACCGATAGGCCAACCGTGCTGCCACCGACGCGACGTTCGTGAATGCCGGTGCGGTCGACGATCCAGTCGTGCGACGTGTCGATGGTCTTCTCGAGGTCGTGGTTGGTGACCACCTTTGGCGGAAGCGCAGTGCCCCAGCCGGTGATGATTGCTCCGCGAACATTGGGAGGTAGTGCGGGCATCTAAACCGTCCTCAACCATGCGATGGGCTGGCGCAGGGTGACACGCTCGCCTTCGAGTGCGATGTAGCTCTGCAAGACGCCGGCGAACGGTGAGCGCACCTCGGTATCGCCAATGTGGCCGACGACGGTGCCGACAGAAATGGTGGCGCCGTCGGTGATGTCGGTCACGGGCAGGAACACGCCGGCGGCGGGACTGACGACCAGTCGCTCGACGGCGAAGAGATGCTCGCCTTCATGCTGGGTGGTGGCCCTGGGTGCGCCAGCGTTGACCCAGTCGAGCAACTTGTCGAGCTCGTCGGGGGTCGAGACGGAGATGGTGCGAGCGCCGTCGACCGTGCGCTTGGCCATGCCGGTGAGTACGCCGCCGGGCCCGAGTTCAACGAAGTCCCGAACGCCAAGCTCGGACATCGTCAGCAAGCAATGCTTCCAGCGCACCGGGCTACTGAGCTGTGCGGACAACAGGCTGCTCCATTCGGCGCCGGCGTCGTGAGCCAGGGAGTCGACATTGGAGATGACGGGCACTTCGGTGTCGCGCGGGTTCGCGTCGGCGATGGCTTTGCGGAGGCGGTCGCGAGCCGGAGCCATGAAGGGAGTGTGGAAGGCGCCGGACACCTGCAGCGGCATGATCTTCTTGGCGCCGAGTTCCTTCGCGAACGCGCTGGCCGCGGCGACGCCCTCGGGCGAGCCGGCGATGACCACCTGGCCGGGTGCGTTGAAGTTGGCGACCCACACATCGTTGTCGGCGCGGCGGCATGCGACTTCCACTTGGTCGTCGTCGAGTCCGAGTACAGCAGCCATGGTTCCGACGTTGTCGTTGCCGGCGTGGTGCATCGCGTCGGACCGCTCGCAGACCAGCCGTACGCCTTCGTCGAAGCCGAGGGCGCCAGTGGCGGTGAGTGCGGTGTACTCGCCGAGACTGTGGCCGGCGCAGAAGCTGGGCTCGATGCCCAGGCGTTCCACGGCGTCGAGCACCATCAAGCTGGAGACGAACGTCGTCAGCTGAGCGTTACGTGTGTCGCGAAGTTCGTCGGCGTCGGCGTCGAGGAGGAGGCGAGCGACGTCGCGCTCGGCAACCTCGGAGGCCTCGGCCACAAGTTCCCAGCTGTCGTGGTCGGCCCAGGGGCGACCCATGCCCGGCCGCTGAGAGCCCTGGCCGGGGAAGGTGAACGCAAGCATGATGCGCTGAGCGTAGACGGTTACCGATGGGTACTTTCAGCTACCGGCGGGTAACGAGCGGGCAACCACCGGGTTACGGCCGGTAACTGCATGCTGCCTCGGCTCGGCGGCCCGATAGCCTCTTGCGAGTCACTCGCCCGAGTGGCGGAATGGCAGACGCGACGGACTCAAAATCCGTTGTCCGAAAGGGCGTGTGGGTTCGAGTCCCACCTCGGGCACTTGTGGTTGCGGCGGCGTATCTCTCATCTCGGTGGCCACCGGCGTGTACTGATTGCTCTTGAACGGGTGGCGGTTGGCTTGGCGGCCCGGTCTCGCGCTGCGGTGCTTTGGACCCGCTGTGCATTTTTTCGCGACTCGGTAACTGCAGTTGTCGCTCCGACCGGCGCGCCCGCCTACTCGTCGGGGTCGGCGCTGAGGACCGAACGTACTTGTTGTGGCTCAGCGACAACTTGTGTTGCGCTTGGTGCCGCAAGGTGCAACGAAAGTTGTCGCTGGCGAAAACTGAATGGGTGTCCTGCCGGCTGCTGACGAGGAGAGCGGTAACTGGGGTTGTCGTCTGGCAAAAACAAGTACCCCGTGCTCCGGACTCAACTCGGGCCGCAGAGTCGGCCCACTTCCTTCAAGAGCAAAGGGACTTGCGGCCGCCTAGCTCGGGCGCTGCGCAACGACAGCGGCGACGATTGCGGCACCGGGCGAGCCGGTCATGATGTCGGGCGCGTCTGCGGGCATGCGGCGGCACCAGTTGGGGTGTTTGTCGTCGAGCGTGCCGGGGTGGTTCGGGCGCTCGGTGCAGCCGGCCAAGTCGTCAAGCGCAATCAGACACAGGCGAGCTGGGCTCGCAGCCACCTGACGGTGCAACTCAACCGAGACGGCCTCGCCAGTTGTCGCCGACACCGACTGCTGCAGCGCTGAAGCCATCTCCGCGTTGCCGTCGGTGTGGTTCCACACGCCCAACACGGTGGGTAGGTCGTGCGTCGTGACCGTCGCCAAGTTGCGCTCGGGCCAGGCCGACGGGTTGGTGTCGAACCACCACACCTTCGTGCCCATGATGCGACTGGATCGAAGTGCGTCGTGCACGACGGGCTCGACAGTGCCGAGGTCTTCGCCAATGACGAATGCTCCGGCACGCGTGGCCTCCAGCCGAATGATCGCCAGTAGGTCCGTCGCCGGCAGACGCACGTACGTCCCGTCGGCAGGGGCGCCGCCCTCGGGAATCCAGAACTGTCGGAACAGTCCCATCACGTGATCGATCCGCAATCCGGCCATGGACTGGCACGCGGCTCGGACCATTCCCACGAACGGTCTGTACTGGGCGGCACGGAGGCGAGATGGGATGAAGGGCGGCAGACCCCACTCCTGGCCGGCAGCGGTGAACGGGTCTGGCGGTGCCCCGATGCGCACGCCCAGCGCCATCAGCTCCTGGTGCATCCACGTGTCCGCGCCATCCGGCGAGCAGCCAACGGCCAGGTCTCCGATCAGCCCGACCCCAGCGGCAGCAGCAGTGCGATCCAACGTGCGCGCGGCGAACCACTGCAGCCAGGCGTGAAAGTCGCGGGTGCTGGCGAACTGGGGATCAATGATTGGCAGGTCGCGCACGGCGGCCGAGGACGGGTGCCGGAACTCAGATGGCCATTCACCCCAGCGTGGACCCAGTCGCTCCGCCAGCGCATTCCACGAGCAGAACTCCCACAACTCATCGCCCTGTGCATCGGCCCAAGCCCGCCACTGTGGACTGTCGACCGCGCGAGTGAAGCGCTCGATCAGCGCCTGCCGCCGCGCCGGCCACGCTCGACTGCGGTCGATCAAACCGCCCGCGTCGTTCGCCACGGGTGATGTTCCGTCGAGCGGAATCAATAGCGGGTTCAGCCAGCGACGTGAACTCGGGTAGTAGGGGCTGGCCTCCTGCGGCAGTGTGGGCGCAGGCGCGTGCAGTGGGCTGAGCAACAGCGAGCTGCCTCCGCGAGCGGCTACCTCCTGGCCCAGCAGCTCGACGTCGCGTAGGTCGCCGAGTCCCCAGCCGTCGGCCCGCCATAGCGAATAGACCTGCGCGGCGACGCCCCACCCGTACGGCGGCTCGATGCATTCCGCCGGTGCGCTGACCAGGGTCGTGACTGGTCCACCATCAAGAGGAGCGAGGGTGTGATACCCAGCCGGCAGGTCGGCGGACAGTGAGTCGATCTCACCCCAGTCGCTGTCGCCCTCCACAGTGAGGTGGCAGCGACCGTTCAGCGAATGCGAGCTGCCTTCATCAATGAACCACAGCGGCGGCACAACCGGCGTCTCGCCGATTTCCGCCCGCAGGTACTCCCGGGTGGTCGCTGGCGTGTCGTGCCACGTGCCGTTGACCTCGAAGTAGCCGTCCGCAATGCCCCACTCGTCATACACGGTGCCATTGTGCCGGTTCGTACACTCTGCGCATGGCCTCCGCTGTCGTGAAGTGGCAATTGAAGAGAACCAGCGCTCGTCTGCGCACCCTGCGCGAGGAGCTGCGGGTCATCGACGAGCAGCGCATGTACGTCGTCGACGACGCCGATGACCTGCAGCTGCGGGCTGTCGTGTCGGATTCGCCGATGGCACGGTCGGAGGCCCACGAGGCCAGCGGGCATGCGGCCGCCTACGGCAAGGCTCGAGCGCACGTGGTCAATGAGATCGCGCAGCTGGAAGCCAAGCAGGACCAGCTGCTCGACCGTTTGTCGGCACGATGATTCGCCCGACGTGCTTGAATGTGGGCCGGGCAACACCTTGCCTGACCGGGCCGAAAGGACGCCATCGATGACCATCCGTGTGGTGATCGCCGAAGACGAAGCCATCATTCGCCTCGACCTGCGCGAGACCCTCGAAGAAGAGGGTTACGAAGTCGTCGGAGAGACTGGGCGCGGCGACAGGGCGGTGGATCTGGTGCGCGACCTGCGGCCCGATCTGGCCATTCTCGACATCAAGATGCCGCACATGGACGGGCTGGAAGCGGCCCGCATCATCAGTGGCGAACGCATCTGTGGTGTGCTGATGCTGACCGCATTCAGCCAGCGCGAGGTCGTGGAAGATGCCCGCGATGCCGGCGCGCTGGCCTACTTGGTGAAGCCGTACCAGAAGAGCGATCTGATCCCGGCGATCGAAGTGGCCATCGGCCGCTTCCGCGAGCTGCAGCAGCTCAGCGGCGAAGTCGATGCACTCGGCGAGCAGCTGGAGGCCCGCAAGGTCATCGACCGCGCCAAGGGCGTGCTCATCGATCAGCACGGGATGAAGGAGGGCGACGCGTTCACGTTCATCCAGCGGACTGCAATGAGCGAGCGCTCCCGCATGCGCGACGTCGCCGACAGAATTCTCGACGGCTCGCTGCATCCGTGAAGATCCTTCTGCTGGACGGCAACTCGCTGACCTACCGCGCATTCTTTGCGCTGCCCACCGACATGGCCACGGCTTCCGGGCAGGTCACGAACGCTGTGTTCGGGTTCACGTCCATGTTCATCTACATGGTGAAGGATCAGCAGCCCGATGCAGTTGTCGTCGCCTTCGATCGCCCGGAGCCGACGTTCCGCCACGAAGCCGACCCGAAGTACAAGGCGCAGCGCGAGGCAGCGCCCGACATCCTGCGTCAGCAGATGGGCCTGGTGCGCGAGGTGCTGGCTGCGCTGAACATCACCGTGCTCGACCTGGCCGGGTGGGAAGCGGATGACATTCTGGCGACGCTTGCCGAGAAGGCGAAGCACGAGGGTCACGACGCAATCATCGTCACCGGCGACCGCGACAGCTACCAGCTGGTCGAAGACCCGCACGTTCGTGTGATGTACAACAAGCGCGGGGTCAGCGATTATGCGCTGTACGACGAGGCGGGCATCGCTGAAAAGACTGGCGTGACGCCGGCCCTGTACCCGCAGTATGCGGCCTTGCGCGGCGACCCGAGCGACAACCTCGAAGGCGTGCCCGGTGTGGGGGAGAAGACAGCGGCCAAGCTGCTCAACCAGTACGGCAGCCTTGATGGCATCTTCGCTCACGCGAGCGAGCAGACCCCCAAATTGCAGGCGTCGCTGATTGAGCACGAGGGTCGCGCTCGCCACAACTTCGAGATGATGACGCTGCGACGCGATGCTCCCGTGACGGTGGCGTTCGAGACGCTGACCGTCGAACCCAACGACGCCGAGGTGAAGCGGCTGTTCGACTTCCTCGAGTTTCGTGCGCTACACGACCGGCTGTACGAGGCGTTGGCCACATTCGGTATTGGTGCCGCAGCGGGTGCGATCCCGCTGGCGTCTTCCGGCGAAGTGTTGGAGGCCGAAGTCACCGACGTCACCAATTCTGCTGAGGCCGCGACGTTGATTGCCGCGCAGACCACACTCGATCTGGTTCCAAGTTGGGCTGGCATCGCAGGACGTAGCGCCGTGACTGGGCTGGCAGTGGTCACCGACCCGGACGGCGCAGAAGTTGCATGGCTGCCGTCGGAGGTCGTGTACTCGCCGGAAGTGTTGGAAGCCCTTGGTGCTCACAGCGGCTGGCGCGGCCACAACGCGAAGGCGATGATGCGCTGGCTGCTGGATCAAGGTGGCGAGGTCCCCGGTCTGCGGTTGGATACTGCGATCGCGGCGTACCTCATCGACCCGGCTGACACTCGCTACGCGTTGCGCGACCTGCTGGTGCGCTACACGCGGTTCCAGTTGCCCGACGATGGTGCGGCCTCCAGCGGTCAGCTCGACTTCGGTGGCGGGCCTGATGAACGGCAGCTCGCTGCCCGTGGCGCGCTCGCTGTGGCACACCTGTCCGCAGCATTGGAAGCCTCGCTGGACAAGCAGGGCATGGCCGACCTCTACTCGTCGATCGAGAATCCGCTGGTCGGGGTTCTGGCCAAGATGGAGCACGTCGGCATCGCCGTCGACGTCGCTGAGCTGACGCAGCTGAACGCCCGCCTCACCGCCGACGTCGAGCGGCTGGGTGCTGTGCTGCAGGAAGTCGTCGGGCGACCGTTCAACATCAACTCGCCGATCCAGCTGCGCGAGATCCTCTACACCGAGCGCGGCCTGGCGCCCGGCAAGAAGACGAAGACCGGTTTCAGTACCGACGCCGCGACTCTGGAAAAGTTGCGCGACGAGTGGCCCGAGTTCATCGACCCGCTGTTGCAGTACCGCGAGGTCGAGAAGCTGCGCGGTACGTACGGCACCGGACTGTTGGCCGAGGTCGCACCTGACGGCCGTATCCACGCCACCTTCAACCAGACAGTTGCCCGCACGGGTCGTCTGTCCAGCGACCAGCCCAACCTGCACAACATTCCGGTGCGCAGCGACGAGGGCAAGTTGTTCCGTAAGGCCTTCATCCCGGCGCCCGGCTGCCAACTGCTGGTTGCTGACTACAACCAGATTGAGCTGCGCTGCATCGCCCACCTCGCGCAAGACCCGGGCCTGATCGAAGCATTCACGAGCGGCACCGACATTCACAACGCGACGGCATCGCGTGTGTTCGGAGTGGAGCCCGCAGCCGTGACGACCGAGCAGCGGTCGAAGGCGAAGATGGTGTCGTACGGCCTCGCCTACGGCATGGAGGCGTACGGGCTGGCGCAGCGGCTGTCGATTCCGACCAGTGAAGCGGCCGTCATCCTCGACGCGTACTTCGAGGCCTTTCCGAACGTGAAGGACTACATGGACCGCACGGTGGTTGAAGCCCGCATGCGCGGCTACACCGAGACGCTGTTCGGGCGTCGCCGGCCCATCCCGGAGCTGTCGAACAGCAACTTCCGCATTCGCCAGGCTGGCGAGCGACAGGCCATGAACGCAGGCATCCAGGGCTTGGCCGCCGACATCTTCAAGGTTGCGCTGGTTCGGGTCGACCAGGCGTTGGAGGCTGCTGGCGTGGCAAGTCGGCTGGTGCTGCAGGTGCACGACGAAGTGCTCGTCGAGACCCCCGAGGCGGAGATGGACAAGGTCGGCCCGCTTGTGATCGACCTGATGCGCGGCGCCGCCGAGCTGGATGTCCCGTTGGAAGTCAACGTCGCCTGGGGCAAAACCTGGGCCGCCGGCAAGTCGTGACGTGAGCGAGACCCCCGAGTCGAGCACACCAGTTCGCGGCGCGCCAGCGAGCGCCAGCGAGCCAGCGCACGGAGGGAGCAGCCAAAGCGAAGCGGAGGCCAGTCCCGACCACCAACATTGGTTCGAGCCGATTGCGGATCATCTTGGTGGTGCGTATCTGCGGTACTCGTTCACCAAGGGGACTCGCCAGGAAGTCGACTTCCTGATGGAAGCGCTGCAGCTGCAGCCGGGCCAGCGGGTGCTGGATGTTGGCTGCGGACCTGGACGGCACGCGCACGAACTCGCCCGTCGCGGCCTGATAGTGCACGGCATCGACATCAGTGAGCGGTTCATCGAGCTCGCGACGCAAGACGCCCCCTCCGGCGCAACGTTCGAACGCCGCGACGCCCGCGACCTCGATTACGACGGCGAATTCGACGTGGTGATCTGCCTCTGCCAGGGCGCTTTCGGCCTGATGACAGCCAACGGTGACGATGAGACGGTGCTCAACGGCATGGCTCGTGCCCTCAAGACCGGGGGAGTGCTGGCCCTGAGCGCTTTCAACGCCTACTTCGCCGTCAAGTACTTCGCCGCCGACGCCAACCCGCAAGCAACCTTTGACGCG
>JANOYI010000423.1:0-2727 GCA_031428795.1 Ilumatobacteraceae bacterium
GTCAACAAGCCCAGAGGCACGCTGAGCAAGGTCCACAAGCAATCCAGTGCGCATACAGCGACCATAGACGACTGTGCGAAATGCTGGGACCCACAGAGGCGCAGTTGGTGTATTATTGGTGTATGTCACGCACCAATGTTGATATCGATGACGAAGCATGCGAACGAGTGATGCGCATGTACCAGTTGCAGTCCAAGCGCGACGCCATCAACCTTGCGCTCCGCAAACTAGCGATCGTGCCCATGACAGTCGAGGAGCAGTTGGGTATGCAGGGCTTCTGGGCGGACCGGCCGGATGAAGACTTCAACCATCCTGACGGTCAGATACGGGACACACGTGCTGGTCGCTGACACATCGGCGTGGATCGAATACCTCCGCAGCACCGGTTCCCCATCCCACCTTGCACTGCGAACCGCCGTGTCGACTGGCGAGGTCCTCCTCCTTGAGCCCGTCAAGGCGGAACTCCTGGTGGGAGCGCGCTCGAACGCTGAGGTTCGCGAACTTCGTCGGTTACTGGAGGGCTTCGATGTGGAGCTGGTGCATCCGCGCGACGACTTTGAAGCAGCCACCGAGCTCTACCAGCGATGCCGGACCATTGGCGTCACTCCGAGGGGCCTCCTCGATTGCCTCATTGCCGCGATGGCCGCTCGTACTGGGCGCCCACTGCTCCACCACGACCGCGACCTGACTCCGCTGGTCGCAGCCGCCGGCATTTCAGAAGCACCCGGCTCGCTCTCCACCTGACTACCGCATGTAGCTTCCGGGGATGGCAGCACTTGCGCAGGACGCAGCACCCGAGTCGGTTGGCATGTCGAGCGAGCGGTTGGCTCGCATCGACCACCACTTTCAGCGCTACATCGATGACGGGCGCCTTGCCGGGTGGCAGGTCGCGGTCGCTCGCCACGGCAAGGTCGTGCACCACACCGTCGCAGGTCAACGCGACCTCGCCAACGGACTGCCTGTCGAGGCCGACACCATCTGGCGCATCTTCTCGATGACCAAGCCAGTGACGGCCGTGCTTGCCCTGCAGTTATGGGAGGAGGGACTGTTCCAGCTGACCGACCCGGTGCACCAGTACATTCCCGCGTTCAAGGACACGAAGGTGTGGCGCGCCGGCAGTGTGAATGCCCCGGTGTTCGAACCAGTCACCGAAACCATGCAGATCTGGCAACTGTTTGCCCACACCTCTGGGCTCACCTATGGCTTCCTGTACGGCCACCCGGTCGACAACCTCTACCGCCTTGCCGGCTTCGAGTGGGGCATGCCTGGCGCCAACTTGGAAGAGATGTGCAACAACCTGGCCAAGCTGCCGTTGCTCTTCCAGCCGGGCAGCGAGTGGAACTACTCGATGGGCCTCGACGTGTTGGGCCGCGTGTTGGAAGTTGTCAGCGGGCAGCCGCTCGACGAGCTGATGCGCAACCGTCTGCTCGGGCCACTGGGCATGCACGAAACCACGTGGCACGTGCCTGAAGCGAATCACGACCGCGTCGGGGTGCTGTATGGCGCGATGCCGGGCACACGGCAGGCCTTTGCGATTCCGGGAATGGGGGATGCCGCTCTGACGGCCCCGCCAGTATTCGGAGGCGGCGGCGGATTGCAGAGCACCGCCTACGACTACCACCGCTTCACGCAAATGCTGGTCAACGGTGGCGAGCTGGACGACGTGCGCATCCTGTCGCCGCGCACCGTCAAGCTGATGGCCAGCAATCACCTCCCCAACAACGCCGACCTCACTGAGTTTGGGCGGCCGTTGTTCAGCGAGACCGCGTTCGACGGCGTCGGCTTCGGTCTCGGTGTCAGCGTCACCCTCGACCCGGTGAAGGGTAGGGCACTGGGCAATGCCGGTGAGTTCGCATGGGGCGGCGCAGCCAGCACCGCCTTCTGGGTCGACCCTGTCGATGACCTGACCGTGTCGTTCTTCACCCAGCTGCTGCCCAGCAGCGTGCACCCAATTCGTCCTCAGCTCAAGCAGCTGGTCTACCAAGCAATGCTCGACTGACTGGTACAGGTAAGTCGGCGTTCATCTGCGGTAGTACCGCAGCTCAACGCCAACTTATGGACGTCGGCGCCCTACAACGACACGGCCCTACAACGACACGGCCCTACAACGTCACGGTGACGGACTGGCTGCCGGCTCTTTGATGGCTCACGGCGATCGACACTTCGGTGCCGGCCGCGCCCTGCACCACCCATGACGCCAGCACGCGGTCGGGCGTGCCGTCGTTCTTTCCGTAGTTGAAGTGCAGGTCGTGGCGGCCGCCCAGCTGCCCGAGCTCCTGGCGGGCGTTCGCACCGATAACGGTGGCACCGGTCAACTCAGCCACCAACGGCAGAACCAGCCGCTCCTTCTTTGCCTTGGCAGTGACGAACGTGGGCAGCCACCCGGTGTTGGCGATGCCGACCTGTACCCGATACGTGTCGCCGCCCAGCGCCGTTACCGACGAGTGCAGCACCTCCAATCGCGGCGAACACAACGCCTGATAGACCGCGAATTCGGCGTGCGGCTTCACTTCAGCGAGCAGCATCGAACCCGGGGCGTTACCCCACAAGAACGTGTCGTCCCAGCCACCGATCTCCACCGGCCCCAGCTGCGCGTGGTCGAACGGCACCCAGTCCGCGTACATGTGCGGGTGGTTCGCGACCGTCCAGTCGTACACCGCACGTTCCTCGGCGTCGGTGGGGCCGGTGTACCAAATGTGGTTGCCGCCCTTTGTGCCGGTCGCCTGC
>JANOYI010000424.1:0-7329 GCA_031428795.1 Ilumatobacteraceae bacterium
TCCTTGGCGGCCTGCGTGCCGGTGTTCATCGCCACTCCAACATCTGCCTGAGCCAACGCCGGCGCATCATTGGTGCCGTCGCCGGTCATCGCCACCAGGTTGCCGCCGGCCTGCTCACGCTTGATCAGCGCCATCTTGTCCTCCGGTGTGGCCTCGGCAAGGAAATCGTCAACGCCGGCCTCCTGCGCAATGGCGGCGGCCGTCAGCGGGTTGTCGCCGGTGATCATCACGGTGCGGATACCCATCGCTCTGAGTTCATCGAAGCGCTCACGCATGCCTGGTTTGACGGTGTCCTTCAGCCGAATGACGCCCAACACCCGCCACCCCGCACCCGGCGCCCGGTCGATCACCACGAGCGGCGTTGCACCGTCGTTCGACACGTCCTCCACGATCGGGGTCAGCTCCAACGGAACCTGGCCGCCCTCGGCGATCACGAACCTGCGCACCGAGTCCGCCGCGCCCTTGCGGACCGTGCGGCCGTTGGTGAGGTCCATCCCCGACATGCGGGTCTGCGCGGTGAACGGCACCAGCACGGCGCCCGCGTCGTCCATCACCGTCAGCCCGAAGTCGCGGACGGCCAACTCGACGATCGAGCGACCCTCTGGTGTCTCGTCGGCGAGTGAGGAAACCAACGCGGCCTCTGCCACCTCGGCGGCAGTCACGTCGTGGACGGGAATGAACTCCGCTGCCTGACGCGAGCCAAACGTGATCGTGCCGGTCTTGTCGAGCAACAACGTTGTGACATCGCCAGCGGCCTCGACAGCGCGACCCGACATGGCCAGAACGTTGCGCTGCACCAATCGGTCCATACCTGCGATCCCGATCGCCGACAGCAAGCCGCCGATGGTCGTGGGAATCAGGCACACCAGCAGCGCAACCAACACGACGATCGTCTGCTCGGCGCCCGAGTAGATGGCAAACGGCTGCAGCGTCACTACAGCGAGAGTGAAGATGATGGTGAGGCCGGCGAGCAGGATGGAGAGCGCAATCTCGTTTGGGGTCTTTTGTCGATCAGCTCCCTCGACCAACGCGATCATTCGATCGAGGAATGTCTCGCCCGGCTTGGCGGTGATCCGCACGACGATCTGGTCGCTCAGCACACGCGTGCCGCCAGTGACGGCTGAGCGGTCGCCGCCGCTCTCGCGTATCACTGGCGCGGACTCACCCGTGATAGCCGACTCATCGACCGTTGCGATCCCCTCAACAATGTCGCCGTCGCCGGGAATCACGTCACCGGCAACGACGACGCAGAGGTCGCCGACCAACAGATCAGCGGAGGAACGCTCGACCACCGTGCCGTCGGCTTCTCGAACACGGGCAACAGTGTCAGCCCGGGTCTTGCGCAGGGTTGCGGCCTGTGCCTTTCCGCGACCCTCCGCCATCGCCTCGGCGAAGTTGGCGAAGAGGACCGTGAACCACAGGAACGCTGCGACCAGCCCGGCGAACGTGTTCTCCTGATTCGTATTCGTGCCGAGGTCGCGGAAGAACAGAATCGTGGTGAGCACCGAGCCGATCTCGACGATGAACATCACCGGGTTCTTTGCCATCGAGCGCGGACTGAGCTTCTTGAGTGCATCGGCTGAGGCCGATTTCACAATGGCGGGATCGAAGATCGACGTGGAAGCCGAGGCCTTCGTGCGGACCTTCGGCGGTCGTTCTGAATCGATGCTAGGGAAACTTGTAGCGATCATTGGTGTGGTCCTCATAGTGAGAGGTGTTCGAGGATGGGACCCAGCGCAAGAGCCGGGAAGAACGTCAGGCCGGCGACTATCGCAATCACACCAGCCAGCAGGAAGCCGAACAGGGCGTTGTGCGTGGGCATCGTGCCGGTCGTTGCGGGCACCTTCGGTTTCGCCGCCAGCGCACCGCCGATGGCCAGCACGGGAATGATGGTGAAGAAGCGGCCCATCAGCATGGAGATTCCCTGCGTCACCGTGTACCACTGCGTTCCCGTGCCCTGGTAGGCGAACGCCGAACCGTTGTTGTTGGCCGCCGATGCGTAGTTGTAGAGCACCTCCGACAAACCGTGCGGACCGGCCTGGTAGGTGTTGGCGCTGCGCAGCACCACGGTTGCGGCCGCAAACGTGAGCAAAGCGAACGGCATGGCCAGGATGTAGAGCGTCACCAGTTTCATCTCCGCCGCCTGGATCTTCTTCCCCAGATACTCGGGCGTTCGCCCAACCATGAGCCCGGCGATGAACACAGACAGCAGCGCCATGACCAGCATCCCTGACAGTCCCACCCCCACACCGCCCGGCGAGATCTCGCCCAGCATGATGTGCAGCATTGGGGCCAGCCCACCAATCGAAGTGAACGAGTCGTGCATGCAGTTGACGGCGCCGGTCGACGTTCCCGTCGTCGCCGCAGCAAAGACGCCGCAGGAAGCGGCGCCCAAGCGCACCTCCTTACCTTCCATGTTGCCGCCGGACTGCGTGGTGGAGATCGACTGATCGACGTGAAGTTCGGTGAGGCGCGAGTTGCCGTTCTGCTCTGCCATTGCCGTGAACCCGGCGAACACGACAAGGATCCCGGCCATCACCGCCAGCAGCAGTCGCGACTGCCGCTTGTCTCGTAACAGCCTTCCGAAGGTGACCACCAGCGACAGCGGAATCAGTAGCAGCATGTAGATCTGCAGAAAGTTGGTCAAGCCATTGGGGTTCTCGAACGGGTGCGCTGAGTTGGCGTTGTAGAAGCCGCCACCATTGGTACCCAGTTCCTTGATGGCCTCTTGCGAAGCGACCGGCCCACCGGGAATCTGTTGCTCGACGACCAGCGAGCTGGCGTCGATCGTCGTGGCCGAAGTGTTGCCGTTGAGGTTCTGCACAACCCCTTGAGACATCAGCACCACCGCGGCGACGACTGACAGCGGCAGCAACACACGAAGGAGACCGCGAGTGAGGTCGACCCAGAAGTTGCCGAGGTTGCGCGAGCCCGACCGCGTGATGCCGCGGATCAGTGCAACCACGACGGACAGTCCGGCCGCGGCGGAGACGAAGTTCTGGACGGCTAGGCCAACCATCTGTGTGAAGTGGCTCATCGAGACTTCGCCCGAGTACCACTGCCAGTTCGTATTGGTCACGAAGCTGATGGCGGTGTTGAAGGCGCCGGTCGGCGTCAAGCCGTCTCGGTCGGTCGGGTTGAACGGCAGCACCCCTTGCGCACGCAGAATGACGTACAAGACCAGGATCGACACCAGGCTGAACGCGACCAGCGAGGCCGCGTAGATGTTCCAGCGCTGCTCACGCTTCTGGTCGACACCGAGGGCGCGATAGATCGTGCGCTCGATCGGGTTGAACACACGATCACCAGGCGCCGACCCATCGTCGCGGGCCCCGAACACAGCAGCGATGTAGCGGCCGAGCAAAGGAACCGTGACCGCGAGCAACGCCGCGAGCCCAAGGAATTGAAGGCTGTTCTGCCACGACATCAGAAACGTTCCGGAAAGATGAGTACGGCTACCAGGTAGCCGATGGCGCAGATGGCTAGGCCGAGGCCGACCCAGTTGTCATAGGCGGCGGACGCAATCACGACGCCGCTCCGTCCTGGTCTTCGGGTCCGATGATTCGATCGCACCACGAGATGTACGCAAGGCACAGCGCGGTGAAGGTACCGATCACCGCTACCAGTACTAGATCTGCCATGACTGCTCCTGAGGATTGACGTTCGCCCAGTGGGGAACTTGTTCGCTCTCCGGTCTACGCCGGGCGTTCGGGCGTTGACATCGGCTTAACGCGGCCTTAGCGCGACCGCGGAGAACCTTCACGCCGTCTTCACGCCGACGCCGCCGCACCCACGCCAGACTGTGTGCATGGCTCGCGGCACATTGCGCATCTACCTCGGCGCGGCGCCAGGCGTCGGCAAGACCTACGCCATGCTCGGCGAAGGTTGTCGACGCGCCGAACGGAATAGCGACGTCGTGATCGGATACGTGGAAACTCACGGCCGAGCGCACACGACGCAGCGGATCGGTGGCCTCGAAGTCGTACCGCGAACGCACTTGGAGCACCGCAACGCAACCTTTCCGGAGATGGATCTCGACGCGCTTCTTGCGCGCCGCCCAGCGATGGCACTCGTGGACGAGTTGGCGCACACCAACGCCCCCGGGATGAGGAACGCGAAACGCTGGCAGGACGTTGAGGAGCTACTCGCGGCCGGCATCGACGTCGTCTCCACCGTCAACATTCAGCACCTCGAGTCCGTGAACGACGTGGTGCAACGGATCACAGGCGTCGTGCAACGAGAGACCGTCCCAGACGCGTTCGTTCGTTCCGCTGACCAGATCGAGCTCGTCGACATGTCGCCCGAGGCCCTACGCCGGCGAATGGCGCACGGCAACGTGTACCCAGCAGAGAAGGTCGACGCCGCACTCGCCAACTACTTCCGGCCAGGCAACCTTGCCGCGCTTCGCGAGCTGGCGCTGCTGTGGGTCGCCGATCGAGTGGAGGACAGCCTTCAGGAGTACCTCGCTGACCAGGGCATCACGACCACCTGGGAAACCCGCGAGCGAGTGGTCGTCGCCCTCACCGGCGCGCCGGGCGGGGAACAGCTGATTCGTCGGGCCGCACGAATCTCGGGACGTCTGCGCGGTGATCTCGTCGGTGTGCATGTCGCCAACCCCGATGGGTTGTCGTCGACCAGCGGCGAAGGGCTCGAGAGCCAGCGTTCACTTCTTGTCGAGTTGGGTGGCACCTATCGCGAAGTCGTCGGACATGAAGTGGCGGCGTCACTCGCCGCCTTCGCGCTGGCCGAGCAGGCCACACAGGTGGTCATCGGCGCCACTCAACGGTCGCGACTCAGCGAGTTTGCGCGCGGCTCCGTTGCCAGCCAACTGCAGCGCGCTCTCGTCACCGTCGACGTACACATCATTGCCACCGAACCAGGCTCTGACACGGCCGCAGCGAGGCCGGCGCGCTCAGGCCGACGGAGTGCAATCCCACGCCGGCGTGAGTTTGTCGCCTGGGTGCTGTGCCTAACCGGCGTGCCCTTGCTGACCGCACTGCTGGTCGCGCTCGATCCGCACGTCAATCTCAGTACGAACCTCCTCCTGCAATTGGGGCTGGTGATGGTGACTGCGGCCATCGGTGGGCTGCGTCCGGGTGTGCTCGCCTCGATTGGAGCATCTCTCCTCTCGAACTACTACTTGACCGAACCGACCCACACGTTCACCATCGGCGACCGCGACAACTTCATCGCTCTCGTTGTTTTTGTCGCTGTCGCCATCGGGGTGAGTGTGCTGGTCGATCGTGCCGCCCTTCGCTCACGCGAGGCGTTACGTGCACGCGCCGACGCCACAGCGCTCGCTCGTTCGACGGGGTCGATCATCGCTGCGGACGACCCGATGCCTGACCTGGTCGATCAGCTGCGCACGCTCTTCGGGCTCGACGCGGTCGCCGTGCTGCAACAGACAGGCGATTCATGGACCGTCGCCGCTTCGGCTGGGTTGAACCCACCGACACATCCCAAAGACGGAACCGCGGTGTCGTTGAATGACAGTGGCGAGGTCCAATTGGTCCTGCGCGGTGGACACATCAACAACGACGACCTCGCCGTGTTGCGCGCGTTCGGCGATCAACTCTCACTTGCAATGGAGGCCAAACGATTGAGAGAGGAAGCGGCCACTGTCAAGTCATTGGCAGAAGCGAACCTGCTGCGAACCGCTCTCCTGCAGTCCGTGTCCCACGATCTTCGGACACCGTTGGCCTCGATCAAGGCGTCGGTGACGGGCCTTCTCGAGGGCGACGTCGGGTTCAGCGCCGACGACCGCACAAGCCTGTTGCGCACCATCGACGAATCGTCAGATCGCCTTGACCACGTCGTGGGCAACCTGCTCGACATGAGTCGATTGCAGGCCGGCGCTACGCACGCATCGATGGCGCCCACTGCGACCGAGGAAGTCGTGGCCGCGGCCCTCGATGCACTCGGAGTGCCGGAAGAGCGGGTCTCTGTGGACGTCAGCGCCGAGCTTCCGTTGATACTCACCGACCCGGCTTTGTTGGAGCGTGCTCTCGCCAATCTCGTCTCCAACGCGCTGGCCTGGTCGCCCGCCAACCGGGAAGTACGTATCGAGGCAGCGACCGTGCTGAACCGAGTGGATCTCCGCGTCATTGACCGCGGCCCCGGGATAGCGCCCGAGGCCCGCGAACGGGTGTTTCAACCGTTCCAACGACTGGGCGACAGATCAACCGACGCCGGGGCGGGCCTCGGCCTTGCAATCGCCAAGGGCTTCGTGGAAGTGACAGGTGGCAGTCTGCGCGTCGACGACACCCCCGGCGGCGGCTGTACGTTCACCATCACCCTGCCGATCGCACCGCAGCAGACAGAACGACAGGCCAGCACACGAGCCAGCACACGAGCCAGCACACGACAGGAGGGCGCATGACTCGCATTCTGGTGGTCGATGACGAGCCGCAGATTCGCAAGGCGCTCGGCGTCAATCTGCGCGCCCGCGGCTACGAGGTTGATCTCGCAGCGACCGGTGAGGAGGCGCTCACTCTCGCCGCAGGCAACCACCCTGATCTCGTGCTGCTCGACATCGGGCTCCCCGGCATCGATGGCATCGAGGTGGTCGAGGGACTACGCGGCTGGACCACCGTGCCCATCATCATGCTGTCGGTACGCGACGCCGAGGAGGACAAGGTCCGCGCCCTCGACGCGGGTGCCGACGACTACGTCACCAAACCGTTCGGGATGAACGAAGTGCTCGCTCGGCTGCGTGCCGCGCTGCGTCGGCATCAGCCGATTCCGGAGGAGCCGATCGTTCGCACCGGCGCGTTCCAACTGGACCTCGCGCAGAAGGCTGCAACGGTGGCCGGCGACCTCCGCCACCTCACCCCCACCGAGTGGTCAATCGTAGAAGTACTGGTGCGCCACCCCGGCCGCCTGGTCACCCAACGACATTTGCTGCAAGAAGTGTGGGGCCCGCAGTACGAGCACGAGACCAACTACTTGCGTGTCCACCTGGCGGCTATCCGCAAGAAGCTGGAACCCACGCCGGCACGCCCTCGCTACTTCGTCACCGAGCCCGGCATCGGGTACCGCTTCGAACCGGATGTCGACGTCAAAGCCAACGACAATTAGGCAACACCTCTGACGGGCGTGGCGTCGCGGTCGAGCCACTTGTGCGGTGTGTCCGGCACGGGCGCAGTCGCCATCGCGATGGCCTCGTCCACCGAACGCGCACGTTGCGCCAGCATGCGGTGGGCCGGGCGCACGAAGCCGAACTCGACCGCCTTGTCCATCCAAGCCAGCATCGGATCCCAGAAGCCGTCGACATCCAGCAACACCACCGGCTTGGCAACGATGCCGAGCTGGTTCCACGTCAGCATTTCC
>JANOYI010000425.1:0-9016 GCA_031428795.1 Ilumatobacteraceae bacterium
CAGGTTCGCGTCTCGGATCGGTTCACAATCGCACGTGTCACACCGTGACCTCGGTGTGATCCGGTAGCGCCGCGACACGTGCGATTGTGAACGGTTGGCAGGGTCAGTTGCGGTATTTGTCGGCGGGGACGCTGACGAAGATGCGGGTGCCCTGGTCGTCGACGCAGTTGGCTGCGGCGCCGCTGTCGTAGAACGCGGGCTCCTCGGCGGTCCCGCCCAAGGGCCTCGTCGTATAGCTGCAGCAGGGCGCTCACGGGATGTTCATCGTTCGGCGGCATCAGAATCCGTCGCGATCGTGCCAGAAATTTCCGAACTGACGCGCTTTTGCCGAATCCTTCCAGGTCAACGACTATGTGCGACCAAAAAGCGCGTCACTTCGACCAGGTGACGGCTCGCCTGGCCTCTTGCGTGGACGAACGTGTGTTCGCTATTGTCGCGAACTCCTATGGGCTTTAGTAATCCCGACATGCCTTGGAGCGACGTGGAAGCGCTGCTCTCCGGAAGCGACCCAGCACGAGGGCGCGACGGGCGCGCGCCGGGCAGCACGTCGTGGAACAGTGGTGGCGACGGGCCGGCGCTCGGCCGTAAGCGGCAGCCCTTCGAGCCCGCACGCGAACCCGACATCACCCGCCCACTCCTGCGCCCCGACACCGGGCATGTGCCGTACGCAGAGCTGCACTGCCACAGCAACTTCTCGTTCCTCGATGGTGCCAGCCATCCCGAGCAGCTGGCCGAGGAGGCATCACGCCTGGGTCTGGAGGCTTTGGCACTCACCGACCACAATGGCTTCTACGGCATCGTCCGCTTCGCCGAGGCTGCCCGCGCCGTCGGTCTTCCTACCGTGTTCGGTGCTGAGATCACACTCACCGCGCAGGGCCGCCAAGCGCGCGCTGAAGCCGAGACGCACCATCAGGTCAACACCGGCAAAGTAGCCGATAGCCACGCCCCCGACCCGCATGGCGAACACCTCCTCGTGCTGGCCGAAGGTCCGGCCGGGTATGCGCGTCTGGCGCGTGCGCTCAGCCTCGGCCACCTTGCCGGCGAGAAGGGTGCACCGCAATTCGCGTTCGCCGACATTGCCGACGCAATGGGCGGCCACGGGTGGGTGCTCACCGGTTGCAGGAAAGGCTCCGTGCCGGCCGCGTTGGTCGACCGCGGCCCGCGTGCGGCGGCGCGTGAACTGCATCGGCTGATCGACGCCTTCGGCCGCGACCGCGTGTTGATGGAGCTGTGGGACCACGGCAACCCGCTCGACTCGGTGCGCAACGATGCTCTGGCCGAGCTGGCCGCACGGCACGACGTTGGCTGTGTTGCCACCAATAACGTGCACTACGCCACGCCCGCGCAGCGCAAGCTGGCCACCGCGGTCGCGGCGGTTCGTGCTCGGCGCAGTCTTGACGAGCTCGACCCGTGGTTGCCCGCCGCGTCGGGTGCTCATCTGCGCAGCGGCGCCGAACAGTGGCGACGGTTCCTGCGCTACCCCGGTGTGGTCGAGCTGGCAGCAGAAGTCGGCCGGGCGGCAGCCTTCGACCTCTCGCTGGTGGCGCCCAGCCTGCCGCCGTACCCGTGCCCCAACGATGCCAGCGGTCAGCCGCTCAGCGAGATGGCCTACCTCCGTCAGATCGCGGAGGCCGGTGGCCGTCGTCGCTATGGCGAGCGTCCGGCAGCGCACGAAGACCTCTCGCTGCGGGCCCGTGCGTGGCGCACCATCGACCACGAGCTGCAGGTCATCGAGGGTCTTGGCTTCGCCGGCTACTTCCTGGTGGTGTGGGACATCGTCGAGTTCTGCAACCGCGCCAACATCTACTGCCAGGGTCGCGGTAGCGCCGCGAACAGCGCGGTCTGCTTCGCACTCGGGGTCACCAAGGCCGACGCGGTGAGCCTGGGTTTGCTGTTCGAACGCTTCCTCTCGCCCGAGCGCGATGGCCCGCCCGACATCGACCTCGACATCGAGTCCGACCGTCGCGAGGAGGTCATCCAATACGTGTACCAACGCTACGGGCGGCACCACACCGCACAGGTCGCCAACGTCATCACCTACCGCGCTCGTTCCTCGGTGCGCGACATGGCCAAGGCGCTTGGGTTCGCGCCTGGCCAGCAAGATGCATGGAGCAAACAGATGGATGCCTGGGGCGGCGTGTCGACGACGGCGAAGCAGCCCGACCACGACATACCTGCGGCGGTTCTGGAACTGGCCGCCGAGATCGAAGACGCACCGCGGCATCTCGGTATCCACTCGGGTGGCATGGTCATCTGCGATCGCCCGGTCATCGAGGTCTGCCCCGTGGAATGGGGGCGCATGCGGGACCGCAGCGTGCTGCAGTGGGACAAGGACGATTGCGCGGCCGCAGGCCTGGTGAAGTTCGACCTGCTCGGGTTGGGCATGCTCAGCGCGCTGCACTACGCCGTCGATCTCATCCGTGAGCACCGCGGCTACGAGGTTGATCTGGCCACCATCCCGCAGGAGGACGACGTCTACGCAATGCTCTGCCGCGCCGACACTGTCGGCGTGTTCCAAATCGAGTCGCGTGCGCAGATGGCCACGCTGCCGCGGCTGAAGCCGCGCCGCTTCTACGACCTGGTGGTGGAGGTCGCACTCATCCGCCCCGGCCCCATTCAGGGTGGCTCGGTGCACCCCTACATCCGCCGTCGCAACGGGCAGGAACCCGTCACCTACCTGCACCCGCTGCTGGAGAATTCTCTGGGCAAGACGCTGGGCATTCCGTTGTTCCAAGAGCAGCTGATGCAGATGGCTATCGACGTCGCCGGCTTCAGCCCCAGCGAGGCCGACCAACTGCGCCAGGCGATGGGCAGCAAGCGCAGCCGAGCGCGGATGGAGCAATTGAAGATCCGCCTCTTCGAGGGGATGGCCGAGCGTGGAATCACCGGGGAGGTCGCGGAGGAGATCTTCATGAAGATGGCCGCCTTCGCCAACTACGGGTTCCCCGAATCGCACAGCGTCTCCTTCAGCTATCTCGTGTACTCGTCGTCGTGGATCAAGTTCCACGAGCCGGCTGCGTTTTGTGCGGCGCTGTTGAACGCGCAGCCGATGGGGTTCTGGAGCCCGCACTCGCTGTGCCAAGACGCCCGTCGCCATGGAGTAGTGGTGCACTCCCCGGATCTGAATGCGTCGTTGGCGCTCGCCACGCTGGAGCCCTGCCCCGACAGTGTCGGCGGCGTCGCCGTCCGGCTTGGTGTCGGTTCTGTGCGCGGTGTGGGCAGCGAGCTGGCGGCCACAATCGAGGCCGGTCGGCCATACGCATCGTTGGAGGAACTGGTGCGGGCGGTGCCGACGCTCACACTGCCGCAACTGGAGGCAATGGCCACGGCCGGCGTCTTCGAACGCAGTCTCGGGCTGGAACGACGCGAGGCGCTGTGGGCCGTGGGTGCGGCGGTGCAGTCGCGCCCGGGTCGGTTGGAGGGCATCGTGGTGGGGCAGCAGGCGCCGCACCTGCCGGGTATGGCGCCGCTGGAAGTTGCGGTCGCCGATCTATGGGCGACGGGTGTTGCGCCCAACGGTCACCCGACCCAGTTCTTGCGTGAGGCGTTGGCGCAGCAGGGTGTGGTCACAGCTGTCGGGCTGTGGGACTGCGAGCCGCGAACGAAGGTGCTCGTGGCAGGTGTGGTGACGCATCGCCAGCGTCCGATGACAGCGCAGGGCGTGACCTTCATGAATCTGGAGGACGAGACCGGCCTGATCAACATTGTCGTCTCGAAAGGCTGTTGGGCCCGCTACCGCAAGATCGCTCGCGGTGCTCCTGCACTGCTGATTCGCGGGCGCCTGGAACGCAGCGAAGGCGTCATCAACATCAGCGCCGAAGAGCTGACTCCGCTAGCTGTAGCCGCCAACAACCCAAGCCGCGACTTCCGCTAAGAATGCACGAGGTGACGGGGTTGTCGCTGGTATACGATCGGTATATGGGGTCGACCACGGTGAAGGTCAGTGTTGCCACTCGCGAGCGGTTGCGAGCACTTGGTGGCGCGACCTACGAGGACACGATCACCGAAGCACTCGATGTGCTGGAGGCCGACCGTTTCTGGGCGCAAGCCGAGGCCGCAGCCGCGTGGCGGGCCTCTCTCTCAGCGGACCAGCAGAAAGCGATTGCTCAATCTGAGGCAGCAGTCGATCACGCATTTGACGGTATCGCGTGATCGAAGCCGGCGACATTTATCTCGCCGACTTGAATGAGGATCGTCGGTTGCGGGTTCTCGTGGTCTCCAACGAACGCTTCCACCGCCTGGCCGGTCGTGTTCTGGTCGCGCCAGAGTTGGCCCTGTTGCCAGGTGACGTGACCTTCCCCTGGCGGGTGACTGTCGACGACACGACGTTTGCCGTGGACCTGCTGCGAAGCGTGCCCGCTGAGCGGTTGCTTGAGCGTGTCGACCGCGCCCCGGCGGGCGTGGTCAAGCAAGTTGAGCAAGTGCTGCGCCACATCACCTGACACAGGCCGTCGTTACGAAAGCCGTCGTCGACGATATGGTCGACTCGCGGCCGTCGGCTGGATCGTCGGCGAGCCGACCCCGTGTTCAATCTCACCAGGAGGTCGGCATGCCGAACCCGTTCATGCTCTCGACTCGGGCGAGTCGTCGTTTCTTCCCGGTTGCATGTGGAACACATGCAACTACGCTTGGCGCATGACAATGCTGCAGATTCGCAATGTTCCTGAGGATCTCCACCGTCGACTCAAGGCGCGCGCTGCGATGAGTGGAATGTCTCTTTCTGACTACGCACTAGCAGAGCTGCGCCGTGGAATGGAGCGGCCGACTCGGTCCGAGCTCCTCGAGCGCCTAGCCGCACGACCGGTCAGAAAGCTGCGGACGTCGCCCACCGCTGCGGTGCGCCGCGATCGTGACGACCGTGCTGGTCGTTGACGCGTCGGCTATCGCCGAGATGCTGCTCGGAACGGCAAAGGGCCGTCGAGTTGCTGAGGCGATCGGCTCGGAGCATTCATTGCACGCTCCGGAACTGTTGAGTCTGGAGATAGCGAGCGTCCTTCGTGGTCTAGTTCGGACAGGCCAGATCGACGTGACGGACGCTGACCAGGTCATTGCCGACCTCAGCTCACTCGGAATCGAGTTCTACGAACATCTGGCCTTCCTGCCGCGAGTGTTCGCCATGCGGGACAACCTGACTGCATATGACGCGGCGTACGTTGCCCTAGCCGAAGCGTTGGGTGTCGCGTTGCTGACGTGCGATATGAAACTCGGCCGAGCTCCCGGCAACCGCGCCGCTGTACAAATCGTGAGCTGAGCAATCGGGGCCGAATCACGCGTCGCTGGCGATATGGTCGACTTCACGGCCGTCAGGCTGGATCGTCGGCGAGCCGACCCCGTGTTCAATGTTCACGAGGAGGTCGGCTCATGCCGAAAAGTCGCGATGTCCTGTCCCGTCATGTCGTGTTCCCACCCGACAACCCCACTGGCGAATGCAACGAATGGTGTGCGCCGCTGCATCAGTTCCAAGAGCAAATTGCTCGTCATCCGATGGCGGCTTTCTTCGACATCGATGACTTCATGTTGATGGGTGGTTGGCGAAGGCCACGACGCCCGCTGCTGATTCTGAGCAAGCACAGCTACACCCGCCGCTATCTCAACGTCGACACTGCCGGTGACGTGTGGAAGTACGTCGAGCCGAGGGAATACAGCGACGAAAAGCCAGGAATGTACAGGCGCCTAAAAACTGCCGAGGCGGCATTGGAACGCATCGATCTGCACCAGATGCCGTGGATGGACCGAGAGCGCTTCGGTCATCTTCGAGAGCCTGACCCGTGGCTCGACGAGGGCACGTCGGGAGATGAAATACGGGAGAGTGGGGACTGTTAGTATGGGTACCCATATGAAGACAACAGTAGAAATCGCGGATCCGCTGCTCGAGCAGGCCAAGGCGGAAGCGCGCCGCCGCGGAACCTCATTGCGATCTCTGATTGAGGAGGGATTGCGACGGGTGATCGCCGAACCGACCGCCGCTGCCTATGTGTTGCCCGATTGTTCGGTCTCCGGCGGCGGACCCACTGATCTTTGGCTGAGCAGCCCCTGGGACGACAAGTTGGAGATGATCTACGAGGGGCGCACGTGATCGCAGTTGATACCAATGTGTTGGTCCACGCGCATCGCCGTGACTCGCCCTTTCATGCTGGCGCCCACCGGGCGCTCGTTGCCCTTGCCGAGGGCTCGGCCGTGTGGGCAATTCCGTGGCCATGCGTCCACGAGTTTCTCGGCATCGTCACCCGAGCAAGTCTGTGGAAGCGCCCGTCAACCGGAGATGAGGCACTGACACAAGTGCGCGCATGGCTGGGTTCACCAGCGGTGAGGCCGCTCGCCGAGACGGATCGACATCTGGACCTGCTCGCTGATCTCATCACCGCCGGCCAGATCACCGGCGCGAAAGTGCACGACGCTCGCGTGGCAGCGCTGTGTATCGGTCACGGGGTGCGTGAGCTGTGGACTGCGGACAGAGACTTCAGCCGTTTTCCCCAGCTGCGCACCCGCAACCCATTGATCGCTTGACTCGACACCAGCAAGGCCGACATCCAACTAGCGTCGGGTCATGAGCTCGCCGGTGGTGCTGCCTGTTGCTGATCGTTGGTTCGAGCGCTGCACGATCGACGACTCCATCACGTTGCTGTGGGAGCCGCACGTCGTCGCACTCATGCGGTGCAATATCTGGCATGTGAGTGGACGCGACCGCGATCTGGTGATCGACACGGGCATGGGTGTGTGCAGCCTGGTCGAGGAAATGGGTGCGTTGCTCGACAAGGCGGTGACCGCAGTTGCGACGCACGGCCACGACGATCACATCGGGTCGCATCATGAGTTTGCCGACGTGATCGCGCACCCTCTCGAAGCGTCGCTGCTGGAAGCCGGTGCACTACACACTCTCGACATGGTGAAGGGGTGGGGCGAGGAAGCGGTGGCAATGCTGACGGCGTCTGGTTACCAGCTGGAATCGCCGTACTTCGTGGACGCGCTGCCACCCGGCTACGTGTTCGAGCAGTACCGCCAGCAGCCCGCTCGGGTCACTCGCCAGGTGGTCGAAGGCGATGTCATCGACACCGGCGACCGTGCGTTCGAAGTGCTCCACCTGCCCGGTCACTCGCCGGGCTCCATCGGGCTATGGGATGCAGCCAGCGGCACGCTGTTCAGTGGCGACGCGCTCTACGACGGGCCACTGCTCGATGAACTGCCCGAGTCGAACATCCCCGACTACTGCGCCACGATGGAGCGCTTGCTCACCCTGCCGGTGCAGATGGTGCACGCCGGCCACGACCCCAGCTTCGACCGAGCACGCCTCCACGAACTTTGTCGCGCGTACCTCGATCAGCGCTGCTGACACGTCGCGGAGACCAGCCAAATGGATGCGTGGAGGCGAACAGCACCGTTCGCCACTCGGCCGCGCAATGAAGCGCGCGCTGCCTCAATCACGGCCGGTTGATCCTCAACGGCCACCTGTTCGCGCATCAACTGACCCGCCTCGGACGCGAGTACCAGTTCGAGCCGTTCCTCGACACCGTCTGAGTCTGGCCATCCGATTGCGCACGGAAGTTCCTGGCCGACGATGGCGACGTCAGTCCAGCCCGCTGACGACAGGATTTCCCGTGTGCGCTCAGGGTCGGCGAATGCGAATGGGCCGGGTGCGTGGGGATGCAACGGTGGCGACGGTGACGGCAATGCGGCGCGGAGCACTTCGCCACCGGCCCACACCGCGTCAGATCGTGCCTGATCGTTCCAGCACACAAACGTCAGTCGTCCACCGGGCGCGGTGGAGCCGGCGATGTTGGTGAACGCTGCCACCGGGTCGTCGAAAAACATTTCGGTTCTGTTCGTTCGCCACGACGCCAGAGTAGGTGACGCATTTACGTCCGAGAACGGTTGGTGAGGTAGGCGCCGAGAATGGCAATGGCGCAGCCGACGATGGCCAGGACCGCGACCGTTTCGTGGCGAACAAGTGCACCCAGCAGTAGCGACACCACCGGCACGATGTACACGCTGACCGACGCGCGAGTGCTGCCCAGCCGGCCTGCGTTGCTGGCCATCACGACGAAGGCAAGTGCGGTACCGAACACCCCAAGAGCGACCATTGCGAGGAACGGACCCCACGCAAACTCGATGTCGCCGACCGACGGAATTGCAAATGGCGTGACGATCGCGAACGCAATCATCTGTGCTCGCCACAGCACCGGCAGGCCGCCGTACTTCTGCTGCAGTGGCACCGCCAGGTTGAGCGAGAAGCCGTAGAACACGAGTGCGACGAAGATCAGCCCGATGCCGAACCACGAGTTGTCACCACCGCTTCCCGAAGCGACAGCAATCAAGACGACGCCGCTGAAGCCAACGGCCACACCGATGATCTGCTGTCGTGGGGGTAGACGCCGGGCCATGAACGCAGCCACAACAGCGATGAAGAGTGGGGTAGCACCATTGAGCATGCCGGTGACTGACGACGACACACGCTCTTCGGCAAAGGGGAAGATGGAGAGCGGAATCGCCATCCAGATCAGGCCCAGCAGCAGGATTCGGCGCATGTCGGCGCGCTCGATGTTCGCCTTGCGAGCGGCCGGGAAGAGCCCCAACGTGAGTGCACCGAAGCCGACTCGCAGTGGCGTGATCACCGCTGCCGGGAACGCCTCGAGCCCTTCGGCGATGAAGTAGAACGAGGTGCCCCACACCAAGCCGGGCAGCGCGAGCAACGCCCAATCCGCCACCGACATCTTGGGTTGAGTGTGCGTCGTGGCGGCAGCTGTGGTTGTCACTGAGTCGAGGCTACGGCGAGGCATGGGGTGACAACGAGCGGGTTTCAGACCTCGTCACGATCGGTACGATTCACTGATGAGACCGTTCCGTTTTGGGTATCAGGCGCGCGGTGGGTCCGCCGATGAGCTGCGCGACCAGGCTCGCCGGGCCGAGGCGGCGGACTTCGACGTCATCCACACATACGACCACCTGTCGCCGAACTGGTCGCCGACATTGCCGCTGCTGGCGATGGCTGAGGCCACCACCCGACTGCGCGTCTGCCCGC
>JANOYI010000426.1:0-6654 GCA_031428795.1 Ilumatobacteraceae bacterium
GTAGCCAGGTTCGGCAAAGTACTGCTCGACCCCACGAACCACGGTGGTGGCGAAGCCGTCCCCCGCTTCGCGGGTGATTGCACGCTCGATGACCACGGGCGTACCGGTGAGCGAGGAGAACTGCGCGCCGTGGCGACCCTCTGGAAGGCCCTCCACGTCACTGATGTTCAGGGATGCAACCTGCCCCGGGGCAATCGTGATCGGCTCGACGTCGTTGCCGAAGGTGTCGCTGTTGACCCCGAGGAAGATCGGCTGCACAGTCGCCTCTTCGGTCCCCGGGTTGTAGATGCTGTAGCGCTCGAAGTTGCCGGTGTTCTCGCCGTCTGCAAACCACCAGTCGGTCGAACCCGCCGGCGAGCCCAAGGTATTCGAGTAGCCCTGACGCTCGCCGAGGTACTGCTGCGCACGCCCGACAACCACGCGACCGCGAGAGGCGACGATCGACATCCCCAACACCGTTTCGTCCTTCAAGAAGAAGTCTTGATTGACGACCAGCACCGAGTGGCCAGCCACCGGTATGCCCAACAAGCGTTGCGAAGTGGTGGTGCCGTTCTGGTTGCCGAAGGCGAAGTCGACGATTGCCTGGTCAGGGAACGGGTTGGTGATGACGATGTCTTCCTTGCTGTCACCCAACGTGTAGTTGTCGGCGAAGTACCAGGTGGCCGATGTGCTGTTGGAGCAGGGGCTGACGGCGCTGCCGTCGGGGTGATCTGCCTGCTGCTCGACGAAGCCACCACCGCCGGTGATCTCCACCATCGCCGACAGATAGGTCCCTGCTGACTGGACAGTCGCGAGGTCGACAACAAACGTGTCGCGGGCGGGAATTTCGAAGCGCTGCTCGACTGACTCGGTGCCAGCGATGTCGTTGAACACGGTGAGTTGCCCCGACAATGGTGCGTCTGATGGATTGGCGACCGTCACCGACCCGCCCAACCCAGCGCCACCCACCGGTACGCCCGGGCAGAACCACGTGGAGTTGATGAAGCCTTGATGCGGCACGAACGGCATCGATGGCGCGCCCAAAGCAGCGAAGGTGGGCAGCGTGCTGGGCGGCGGGTCGCTGCGAGTTGCAGCGACGAGCAGCAGCACCGGCAGCACGACCGCAATCAATATGGCGAGCAGACGCCTACTCATCACAGCTCGCCTTCGCTGGTTGCCCACGGCAGATCGTCAACATCGGCGACCACCAGTGGCGTCGTGAGGTCGGCCGCCGGGGTCGTGAGATCGGCCACCGGCGCCGCGTCTGCAGCTCGGGCCACCGGTCGGCGGCGTGGGCGTCGGCGAACGCGGGCCAGGCTCGATCGGCTCGCGGCGAGGGCGAGCGCGAGCCAGATCAGCAACTGCAGCACCAGCCACAGCGAATGCGACAGCGGGGTGTCATACGACAACGTCGCGCGACCAGTGGTTGGCACGTCGAACGCAAGCGTGGAACCGAAGGCCCGCCGGGCCGGCACCGTCGTGCCATCAACGCTCAGCGACCAGTTGCTGTCGAACGGCACCGCAACATGCAACGTGCCGGCCGCGACATCGCCGGTGAATTGGCCGATGTCGGGGCCGCCGATTCCGAACGGCACGGAGCCACGAAGGTCGGCGCTTGCCATTGCCTCACCGCCGGCCTCCTTGCTGGCGGCTGTACCGTCTTGCGACAGCACCGAGCGCGTGGGCGTGTACGCCGAGTTCTCGTAGATCAAGTAGTTCGGCGGCCGCGTCAGCGGCGCAGCCAGGTCGAGTTGGTCTTCCAACACATCCACGAGACCGCTGGGGGTCGGGAGCGGTTCGCCAACGGTGCCGTGCGCGCCGTCCGCCAGCGGAACGATGACGTAGCGAATGCCGTACTGCGCGAGCAACCTGCCACCGCGCAAGGTGACGCCGGCCGCCATTTGCCGCAAGGCGGTGGCGACCTCTTCCTCGACTGCCGTTGGGCGACCCGACCAGAAGTTCTCGACCGTGAGCGGCCCGTCGTCGGTCACGGCGTACCCCACGCCTGGCTGGTACGTGTAGGACACCACTGGGATTGCGAGCGGATCACCGATCCACAGCACGCGGTAGTTGCCCTCCGGCGGATCGACAGGAAGCTGTGTGAGTACCGACACCAGTGTGCGATCGGGTGTGCCCCAGCCCCCATCAACCACCGCAAAGGCACCAGGTACCATCCCGACGACGACACCGATGCCTGCCAACAGACCAAGCGGTTGACGCCAACCGAACGAGCCGCCCAAGACGTCGTCCTGGAAGGCGGCTGCCAGGCACGCTGCAGCCAACGCCACGCCGATTGCCACCGGCACCAACAGCACGCCGGGCTCGGGCATTCGCACCGGCAGCGCCGCTCGGTCGTCGAGGATCGCAAGTGCGCCGAAACCGAAAACGAGCGCCGATGATCGAATGGCCCACGTGAAACGCCACGCACGCGCGACGAGCGGCGCAACGAGCACCGGCAGGAAGAGCAGAAGCGCAACAGCGCCCAAGCCGCTGTCGTCGGCAAGGAAGCGTGCCAGCTGAGCAACGCCAAGTGACCTGGCCGACGACACCGGAACGCCCACGATTGATGTCCATCCATCGCTGCCCGCCAGCGACGTTGCCCACGGCAGGTTGGCCACCAGCGCGACCACCGTCGCAGCGATTGCTGCGCCGGCCAACTTGGCCGCCGACAGCGGCGAGCCACCGCACAGCAAAGTGGCGAGGCCCAACAGCACACCGATCAATGCCAGCAGCAGAGCGAACGACGGCGCAAAGGCGACTGCCACGGCGGTGAGAAGGGTCAGCTGCGCAGCCCATCGGAGCTGCTTGCGACCGACCACGGTCACCGATCGCTCGACCGCCTCGTCGAGACGACTGCCTGAGGTATCGATGCCCGCAATGCGGCGAAGGTGATGCAACGCCCACGGTGCAGCGGCGTAACACACCAGTGCAGCCCAGCGTCCGTCTGCCAGAAGCTGGGACGGCAACGGTACCGCTGCATAAACGACCAGGGCAGTGATGCGAGCCCGAGCCGTGGGGAAGAGCGACGCCAGCCGCCACATGCCCAAATAACCCGCAAAGAGCAACCCGACGACGAGCAGGGTGTGCAACAGCGCCATGTGGAACAGCGTTGCGACACTGCCCACGGCAAGTAGCCCGATCCCAGTGGGGCTCGCGGTGGTGCTGCCCAGGCCATGTCCTGACCAGCCAGACAGGTAGTCGGACAGCATTACGCGCGGGCTGTCCGGGAACGTGAGGAACTCACCGAAGCGAGGTACGCCATCGGTGATCAGCTGGCGGCTACCGAACAACGCCAGGAGGCTGACCGCCAACCAGGCCAACGCCGGTGCAGAACCGGCGGTCTGCCGCCAGCGACGCTCGGTGGTGGAATCGGGGTCGACCTGACGGCTGTCGCGCGACCGCAGGTAGCTGGCCATACGCGCACTGCCTCGAACTTGCAGACCGGCGACTTCAGAGTCGGGGACCTCGCGCAACTTCACCAGCGAACGGCGGCGTGCGAAGTAGCCGGGCGTACGCGGCACCATTCCCAGCAACGCAGCGAGCGAAGCACCGACTTGGCGAAAACGCCCAGTCAGCACGCCGACGACCGCTTCGGCAAGCGTCACCAGTACCAGCTGCAGCGAAACCAGCGGCAATCGGCTGGCGCCCGTGAGCGTGGCCACCGACCGCACCCGATTGCGAGCCATCATCGAGTCGTGTCGCAGATCCGGTCGGCGCTCGGCAAGGCGTTCGATGTGTCGGGCACGTGCGGCAGGAACCACGACCACACGAGCGCCACCGAGGTGTGCGCGCCAGCAGAGATCGACGTCGTCACCGTAAAACTCGATGGTGGGGTCGAAGCCGCCAATGGCCCGAAACAGATCCGCGCGCACCAGGAGACAGGCGGAGGGCAGGGCGAACGTGTCGCGTACCGCGTCGTGCTGCTCTTGGTCGACCTCACCGGGTTCGACAATTGGGTCGACTTCTCCGAAACGGTCGACTCCCAAACCGACATGCTGCAGCACGGTCGGGTCGTCCCACGTCACGAGTTTAGGGCCAACAACGCCAGCATTCGAGCGGTACAGCTCCTCGACCAACAGACGAATTGCGCCCTGTTCGAGAGCCAAATCATCGTGGAGAAAACAGAAGAAACCGTTGTCGCCCTCGACAAGGTGCAGCACCTCGTTGGCAGCAGCACCGAACCCGGGGTTCTTGTCGACCGCACGCACGAACGCATTGGGAACACGATCCCGAATTCGGGCTGGAATGTCGCCTGGATCCCCGACCACCAGGAAGAGTGTCTTCAGGTTGCCGTAATCCTGCGTCGCCAGTGCATCCAGCACCTCGTCGAACCACGCCCCGGGCTGGTGCACCACCATGACGGCCACTACGGGCGGGGCGATCGATCCGGCGGGTTCCACGAACAGATGAGGCTAGCGGCGACCGCACCTCGCACCCGGTCACCTGTCCGCCTCCGCCAGTTTCTCTCCTCAGGTGCTTGCAAAAGTTAGCACTATGCGGTATCATGCAATCACACCGCCGTTCACACTGAACGGCCTCGCATAACACTCTCGCAAGGAGCCGTTCTCATGGCAAAGCTTCCCAACTTCCCCGCATTCGATTTCTCCGGTCTCGACGCCAGCAAGCTGGCTGGCCTTGACGACAAGGTCGGCGCCGCCGTGCGCGACGCCGCGTACATCACCATCGGCTTCGGCGTTCTGGCATTCCAGCAGGCGCAGGTTCGCCGCCGCGAGGTCGTTCAGGGCCTGGCCGATCGCTTCGGCACCAGCAAGACCCAGATGGACGAATTGCTCGCCTCCTACGAGGCACAGATCGCCAAGCTCGAACAGCGCTTCGATGCGCTCGACGCCAAACTCGACACCGCCGTGGTGAAGATCGAAGAGCGTCTGCCCGAGCAGGCCGCCGCCCTCGTTGGTCAGGCTCACGATCTGGCAAAGGCCGCACGCAAGCAAGTGCGTGGCCTGATTCGCACCGCCGCCTGAGCTGCGACACCCTCGACGTCGACGGCTACGAGAAGTAGCCGCTGACGTCGACGAGCACGTGCATCGAGACGCTCGTCTGAATACACCATCGTCCCTGGCTGTCGTCGACCCCGATGACAGCTGTCGCCGAGTTGCCGGTCGCCCAGGTTTGCACCATCGACACCTCCGGTACCACTGCCTGGCACGGATGCACGGTGACGAAACCGACCGACCTCGAGTCGACCGCAGTGACCTCCCCAACGACTGCCCGTAGCGCCCCCGCTGCGGGCAGTCCGTGTGTTCCGGCCAGAGCGAAGGAACGATTGGCGTTGGCTGCGAATGCACCAGACAACCCAATGCCATTTCGCGTGTCGAGCGCCCTCACGGGCGTGAGCGCGTGGAAGTCGGTCGTTGCACCTGCCCCGTACCAGCCGCTGAGGTCAACGAGGATGTGCATCGACGAACTCACATAAAGGCACACGGTGCCGCTGGCACTGAGGGCAACCTCCACGTGATTCGCAATGTTGTTCGCAGCGGCAACATTCAAAGAACTGACTTCCGGCACTGCCTGCGCACAGGGGAAGACAGTGACGAATCCCGCCCCTACTGGATCAATCGCCTGCACGCTGAGGGCTGCAGCCGCCGCACTTTCGGGCACGCCCGCGGCCCCCGCAACCTCCAGCGTCACAATCGTGCCTGCGCCCAGACGTGCGCCGCCTCGACGAGTATCCAGCACTCGTACAGGTGCCACCGGTTCGAATTTGTGACCTGCGGTCGGCGAGTACGCTCCGAAGAGGTCCACCAGTAGATGTGTGGCCGTTGACGTATAGACGCAGAACGTGCCGTCGGCACCGAGCGGCACGACCGTCGCGCCGGCGATGGTGCGCTGCGCGATCGCCTGGACCACCGACGCCTCGGGCAGCGCCACCCCACACGGATACGCAGTCACAAAGCCCGTTGCCGACGGTGCCACGGACGTCAAGTTGACCGCGACCGCGGTGACGGAAGGGTCCAGGCCTGGGTCGACGACCAACGTGCAGCCAGTTGCAATTGGCTGCCGGGTGGTGCCGATTCCGTTTCGAGTATCAATGAGGCGGACCGGTGTCATGGGCACATAGCGCGCGGCCGCCGACGACGGCTGGGTGGTCCCGACTGCTGGTGGGTTGCGTCCGGCACATGGATCAACGGGAGTCGAGCCGCGGACATTGAACAGGTCGGTCTTGAGGCCGAACGCACTACGAAATTGGTCGCCGGTTAGCGTGACTGCGCCAGCCGAGCCAGTAATTTTGAGCGTGTTGACGCGCCCGCCCCAGTCGCCAAACCCGTTACGGGTCAGCACTGTCACCGCGCCAAAGGTGCCGATCGACGGGTACTTGGCGGTGATTGCTGCACCCTGCAGCGTGACCGACCAGTTGAACGACGGGTTCAACGACGTGGAATCGCCGGCATCGACGACGGCTGGAAAGGGCACCAGCACGGTCGGGCCGGGCTTGGTCCAGCCACCCGACGACGCTGCAAACATGGTCAGCGCGATGCCGCCGTTGGACACAAGCCGACGCACCACTCCAGCGGTCGCTAGAACCGCTGCGTCGGTGGCTGGATGCTCGACAGCTGTGTACGTCGTTGACGCAGTCGAAGAGCGAGACGCTGCGCCGAGGTAGTACTGGCATGTCAGGTCACAGGTCTTGGCGTAGCTGTAGCGAGTCTCGGCCAG
>JANOYI010000427.1:0-6014 GCA_031428795.1 Ilumatobacteraceae bacterium
CAAGATTTCCTTCTTCTTTTACCTGGCCGCGGTCATCTGCTTTGCGATCGCTGCCGCCGGCCCAGCTTGGAAGCACGGGCTGCGCTCACGTCGCGGTGGCACGCCGACGCTGGTACTCGTACCACTCGGCCTGGCACTCGCGGTGATTCCCACCATGTGGACGGTCGGAACCGTCGCCTGGTGACCGCCCCACAACAGCACTGATACACACAACCCACTTACACACGGAGGACATCATGACCATCAACGAAGGCCCCTTCCACGAACGTTCGGAAGCAATCATGGAGACCCCGGTCGCCCCGACCGTGGCCCAGCAGACACCCGTCGCCGAATACGTCGCCGCCCCCGTCGTCGCAGCTCCCGTAGCCGGCGCACGAGTCCGGAGTGCCTATAGCTCGCACTTCGAGCCCGACGCGATCATCGCCGCAATTGTCGGCCTGGCACTACTGCTCCTCGGCCTCATCGCCGTCACCCGCGGCGGCTTCGATGGCGAAATGTCGGACCCTGTCGTCGAAGTACTCGGCTTCACTCACACCACCACTCTCGGCCTGATCGAGGTCGCCATCGGCGTGTGCCTGCTCATCGCCGGCGCCACCCGCTCACGCTCAGGCGCCATGTTCTTCGGAGCATTGCTGGGCGTCGGCGCATTCGTCGGCGCGGTCCAGACCGAGTCGTTCGACACCTCACTCGCCCTCGAGTCGTCGATGGCTTGGCTGGCCGTCATCGCCGGTGCAGTCGTTGTACTCAGCGCGCTGATGATGCCCCGCTTCGCACGCCACTCGACGGTTATCGAAAACGTCTGATGGCTGAGCGCGACGACATCGACAAGGCCAGCGGTGCCGTCCACCGCCGCGACCTCGCCGGCATTGTCCGGCTGGTCGTGGTGGTGGCGCTCATCGTCGCCTTCGTCGCAGTGGCGATGGACAACCGCGACGACGTTCGCGTTGGCTACGCAATTGGCGAAGCAATCGCGCCTGGTTGGCTCGTCATCCTTATCTCCGCCATCGGCGGTCTGGTGATCGGCTGGCTGCTCCGCCTGCGCTCACGCCGCATTCGTGACTAACCGCCGCGGCCGCACTGCGTCGTTCCGGGTCACAATCGATGGACAGCGCGCGGTGATGCGACGAGACTGACCGGCAAACGCTGGGAGGTCGAGTTGAGCGACACCGCACAAGAAGCGAGCTGGCCCGCATGGCCGGCTGACACTGAGCCAAACGAACGGTTCACTTTGTACTCGCGAGGCAACGTCGGCGAAGTGTTTCCGCACGTGATGTCTGCGCTCACCGGCACGCTGATCGGTGACCCAATTCGCCAGGGTCAAGTAGAGATGTTCGTGAAGATGGGCCTGTTCCGGCCGCACGAAGTTCAAGGTGCGTCGCAGGGCACCGGTGTCTTCTGCGGCTACCTGTACATGAACGCCGCCTCGATGCGTCTCTTCGGAGAACGCATGCCCGGCATGACGGTACGCGAAGTCGATGCGCAGGTGATGGGCGACACGGCCAATCCGCCGCACCGACGAGCCAAGGGCGACCGCAACCTCATCGCAACGCTGCGACTCACCAAGTATGCGATGTCGCTCCTGCGCCGACCCAGCCTCGAGCCACTCGCCACCGCCCGTGCCGACGCGCTCCGCTGGCTTGCCACGATGCCAGCAGTCAAGGACGCGTCCGACGCGCAGCTACTCGGTTGGCTGAGCACATTCCCTCCACGACAGGGGGCCAGCATGGCGCGGCTGCTGCAGTGGAGCGGTTTCGCTGGCGCGCCGCGCGGCATTCTCGATCGAATGCTCGATCGGCCGAACGTGCCGCCGGGTCTCGCCAATCGCATCGTTGGCGGCACCGGTGACGTTGACTCTGCGCAATTCGCGCAACGGCTCTGGCATCTCGGTCGCCTCGTCGCCGCCGACGAGGACCTCACCCGCATTTTCGACGAGGGTCTGCACGACATCGCCCTACGCACGCAGCACACGACCCTCAACGTTGGCGTCGCGTCGTTCCTGCACGACCACGGCCACCGCGGCAACGACGAGTACGAGCTCGCCACACCCTCATGGTCGATGGACCCGAGACCGGTCTACGCAGCCATCGACCGCCTACGCCACGCGCCCGCGGAGCGCGACCCGGTCGCAACCAGCCGACGGCTTGCGCAGGACTCGGAAACCGCGCTCGCGAAGGCGCTTCAGCTGACACCCCGCCCGGCCCGGCGCATGGTGGCGCGCGCCGCTCACGTCTCACGCATCGGCGCCATCGGCCGTGAACGCGCCAAGGACATTCTTGTGCTCGAGAACCTCGGTGCCAGGGCCGTCCTTCACGACCTCGCCCGACGAGCGCACGACCGCGGTGGCCCATCAGATGTACGCGATGCGTTCTGCGTCACCGCCGACGAACTGGCCGATTTCGTCGCACGCCCTGCAGACTTCGCCGACCTCATCGCCCAGCGCGCCGAGCAGCAACGGTACCTCGACGCACGTATTCCACCGATCTGGTTCCAAGGACGTATCCCACCTCCTCATACGTGGGCGGTGCGTGCCGACGCCCGGCCAGTGGCCCCTGCGGCCGGCAGCACAATCATCGGCCTTGCGGTCAGTGGCGGCACAGCCAGCGGCCCCGCACGTGTCGTCCACGACCCCAACGACCCACGCGGCCTGGAACCCGGCGACGTGCTGGTGTGCGCGATCACCGACCCCTCGTGGACAGCGCTGTTCCTGGGCGCAGCGGCGGTGGTGTGCGACAGCGGCGCCGTGCTCAGCCACGCTGCCATCGTCGCCCGCGAGCTGGGCATACCCGCAGTGCTGAGCGTGCCCAACATCACCGCCATCGCTGACGGCACCATGCTGCACGTCGACGGTGACGCCGGGACGGTGCGCATCGGCTGAACGATCACGCCCGGTGCAGACCTGCGGCGTGAGTAGCGATGGGAGCCTGGGTGCGTGGACGCGTGCGCAGCTAGCGACGCGCCAAGTCCGGGTGGCCAACTACGCAGGTTCGTTGCACGTGTTCGTCGACCAGTAGAACCGGCGAGTCGCCCACCGCGCCGACGCTACGAGCGGGCGAATTCGCGGATCACGCGACCGGGGCGTTCGCCGGTGTTGTTGCCCTGCTCGGTGACGATTGAACCGTTGACGATGGTGGCTGCGTACCCGCGTGCGCGGATCTGCAGACGACCGGCGCCGTTGGGGAAGTCGTTCACGTACGTCGGATGTTCCGACGCCAGCATGTCGATATCGAACACGTTGACGTCGGCGAATTGGCCAACCTGCAACGTGCCACGCTCCTTCAGGCCCAGCACGCTGGCGGGCATCGCGGACAGGCGACGCACGGCCTCGGGCAGAGTTGCGAGATGGCGCTTGCGGTGCCAGTAGGTGAGGTAATGCGTGCTCATGTCGGCGTCGCAAATCTGGCCAGCGTGGGCACCCGTGTCGGCGAGTCCTGGGTACACGTTGTCCATCGCCAGCACCTGCGCCAGACCATCGACGTTGCGGTTGAAGAACCACGTGTTGAACAGCTCGCGGCCATCGCTGGCAATCAGTCGGTCGATCACGTAGTCGACCGGGTGCACGCCCAGCTCGGCCGCCCGAGCGGCGACAGAACGGCCATTGGTCTCGCTGTAATCGGGCGAGTCGCCGGTGCCCAGTGGATAGATGTGGTTGGCGTCGTACCAGAGGCCCTTGGTCACGCCTTCTTCCACCAACGCGGCGCGCGTGGCCGGATCCTTGAGCGCAGCTACTCGGTCAGCCAAGTTGGGCAAGCCCATCAGCGCCTTCCATTTCTGACCCTTCACCGGCGCGATCTGCGCGAGCCCGCACAGTGAGCCGCTGGGTCGCGTCTGGCTGGCCATCGTCATCCGTCCGACGTTGGCATTGGTATCGGCCAGCAGCGCACCGAACAGTTCGACGCCGGAGTTGCTGCTGTTGCCGGCTCCCCCGGAGAACAGCACGTCGCCACACGAGCGCGCCATCTCGCGCAACAGGGTGACCTCGTGCTCGGCCTTGGTGGCGAAGTCGTTGACTGCTTGGAAGAGGCCGCCACCAGCGGCGTTCATTCCGTCGGCGATGGCCATGTACTCATCGATCTGTGCCAGCGTGCCCGGCACATAGCGACCGTCGGGGACGGTGTGCAGCAAGATGCGCGACGTCGAAAAACCGACGGCACCTCCAGCGATGGATTCCTGCACGATTTCGCGCATGCGGTTGAGCTCTTCCGGCGTCGGTGGTTCGTCGCTGAGGGACCGCTCGCCCATCACGTTGTAGCGAACCGCACAGTGACCGACCAGACCGACGATGTTCAGAGCCGGGCGCATGCCCTGCACCGCGTCGAGGTACTGCGGGTACGTGCTCCAGTCCCAACTGAGGCCACCGAGGATCGCTTCACGCGGCACGTCCTCCACGCTCTCCATCATTTCCGCCAAGAACACACGATGGTCGGGGGCGACTGGTGCGAACGTGACGCCGCAGTTACCGATGAGCACGGTGGTGACGCCGTGCCACGAACTCGATGTCATCATCGGGTCCCAGGCCACCTGTGCGTCGAGGTGCGTGTGCAGGTCGATGAAACCGGGCGACACGATGAGGCCACTGGCATCGATCTCGCGAGTGGCCTGCGCGGCAGACAGCTCGCCGATGGCCGTGATGCGGTCGCCATCGATCGCGACATCGGCCCGATAGCCCGCCGCACCAGTGCCGTCAACAATCGTGCCGTTGCGAATGATCAGGTCGTGCGCCATGAGTCCCCTCGGTTCTGTCAGGGGAATAGTACGGAGGTGGCCCACCATCGGCCGAAGCCGCGGACCGCGGCCGAGGGTGGGCCCCGAACTCAGCCTCCGAGGTCCTCGGTGGTGAACACCTCTTGGCCGTCCACAGTGCCGACGAAGTCGCCTTCGAGTGAGACAACCGAGGCACCCGGAATTTCATTGGTCGTGCCTGTCAGCACGGCTGCGCCACCGGCTTGGGTGGTCCCGGTGCAGTCAATGGAGATGCTGTCCGCGCCGTCGGTGGTCATGGCCGTACATGTGAGCGGCCCATCGAGCGGATGGCCAGCGTTGGTGAACTGCTCCTCGCCCTGCTGGGTCGCGATATTCCGGGCCAGCACTTCGGCAGCATCGTCGGTGGCTTCACCCGCGGCATCGCCGACGGCTGACACCGCCGATTCCACGTCAGTTGAAATCGAGTCCTGGGTGTCGTCGCTGCACGCGCCAACGGCCAGTGCTGAGGCTGCTACCACGAGAACGGATCTGAAGATGTGTCGCTTTGTCATGTGATTGGGGTTCCCCAGAAGCAGCCCGACGAAACAAATAGCCAGACGACACATCGGTTCATTCAGGTGTTTCAGAAGTCTCGATAGCGGGTACCATCGGCCATGACCACAATCCTGATCATCGTCCTCATTGTCCTTCTCCTCGGCGGCGGCTTCGGCTACTCACGTCGCGGTCGGTAAGACCACACGCGCCATCGTCGTCGCCGCAATTCGGTCGTCGCCGCAATTCGAAGGACCGTTTCAGTAGCCAGGTGCTTTCTCTCGGAATCCTCGGCTTCGGCCTGACCGTCGGCGCCATCGACCAGCTCTTGCTCAATCGTCAAGGTCCCGGTATCGACTGGACCATGGCCCTTGTGGCCGACTTCACCGGCTCCTTCGTCGGCGGCATGCTCTTCAGCTGATCGCCGGCGACGGGTTTCAAGCTGCGTCTCAGCATGTGCTCGGCTCCATCACTGGTGCAGCAGTCATCGTCACCGCCATCTGGCAAGGCATGAGCGCCGAGAAGCAAAAAGCCGCGCGCGCCGCCAACCAAGGCCGGGGCGCGCAGCGGTCGCCCCAACCAATTCGGCCAGCGTCGGCACTTCGCCATCGGTTGAGCGGTTCAGCTGAACCGCCGAGGGTGCAGTTGTTCAGGAGAGCGTCAGGCGCACTGCGCAGACGACGGGTTCAGGCTTGCGGCGGACCTTGCGCCACAGTTCACCCACCTTGAACAGCTGGGTCATCAACGAGTACTTCTTCCTGATCGCGTCGCGAGTCGGCTGC
>JANOYI010000428.1:0-2014 GCA_031428795.1 Ilumatobacteraceae bacterium
ACGGGACGGTGGCGAAGACGGCCTTGAGGTAGTGGCCCTGCGGGAAGTCGACAGGGTGATCGACCGGGTGGCGAGTACGCCGAAACTCTTCCATCGGCCGGCCAGCCTGTGCGGCGGCGTGCGAGACAGTTGTATGGAACTCGTCAGCGGTGACGCGACTGCTGCACGACGCCTGCACCAGCACGCCGCCCGGACGAACCAGCTTGACGCCCTTCGATGTCAGCAAGGCGTAGGCCTTCAACGCGCGGTCCACGCTGGCCTGGCGAGGAGTGAACGACGGCGGGTCGATGATCACGACATCGAACTTGTCGCCGCTGCGAATCAGGCGGTTCATGGCCTCGAGAGCATCGGCCTTCATTGGCCGGAAGTTGCAGGCGGCGACAGCGGGTACGTCGCTGTTGCGTTGCATGTTGCGGCTGGCGGCCGCAAGCGTCGGCTCGCTGAGGTCGACGGCCACAACCTCGTGCGCCCCGCCCGCGGCAGCATTCACGGAGAAGCCGCCGGTGCTGGCGTACATGTCGAGCACTCGGCAACCCTCGGTGATGCGGCGTACGAACCAGCGGTTGTCGCGCTGATCCAGAAAGTGGCCGGTCTTTTGACCGTGCACGACGTCGGCTTCGAACGACAGGCCGTTCTCGAGGAACGGCACGGGGTCGGCGGGGGAGATGCCGACGAGCGCGTCGCCCTCCTCCAGCCCGAACAGGCCATCCGGGTCGATGTTGCGTGCGAAGCGAAGCACCAGTGCCTCTGGACGCAGGACCTCTTCGATTGCAGGAATCAGCTCGGCGAGGTGCGGTACCCAAATGGTGGAGTACAGCTTCAACACCAACGTACGGTCGTAGCGGTCGAGGACCAGGCTGGGGAAGCCGTCGTTCTCGCCGTTGATGCAGCGGTAGCCGGTGGTGGCCCGGTCAGGTTCGGCTTCCGACAGATCGATCAATGGCTGACGGCGTGCAACGGCCTTGCTGACGTGCGCCACCCAGAACGCGCGATCGATGGTGACCGGCTTGCCCTCATGAATCAGCTTGATTCGGATGGGGCTCGCCGGGTCGTAGAGACCGATCGCGGCGAAGTTGCGGTCATCATCGAAGACGACGGCAAGGTCGCCTGGCTTGCCCGTCTCTGGGGCTGCGGCAGGCACCTTGACGGTGTTGATCGACGTCTCGTACACCCAAGGGTGGCCACCACGAATTTGGCGCAATGCGTCGGGTGTGACGCGCACGGCCAGGCGGCTGGCGGAGGGCCGAGGAAGGCGGGCAAGCGAATTCACGTGGACAGGGTACGTGGAACGCCACGGATCACCCGCCCGATGGGGCAGAGTAGGGACATGGAGATCGAGCGAGTTGGGGTAGTGGGCGCAGGCCTGATGGGGTCCGGTATCGCCGAGGTGTGTGCTCGCGCTGGGCTGAATGTCGCCGTGTTGGAGGTGACGGCCGATGCCGCCGAGCGAGGGCGCAACAAGATTGTCGGCAGTCTCGACCGGGGGCTTCGGTCAGGCAAGCTGAGCGAGGACGAGCGAGATGCCGCCATCGCCCGCTTGTCATTCACGACCGACTTCGCGGAGCTGTCAGATCGCCAGTTGGTGGTGGAAGCGGTCATCGAGGACGAGGCACTGAAGACCAACATCTTCCGTGAGCTCGACAAGGCAGTCTCCGATCCGGAGGCAATCCTCGCCAGCAACACCAGCTCGATCCCGATCATGAAGTTGGGCATCGCGACGCAGCGACCCGAGCAGGTCATCGGCATTCACTTCTTCAACCCTGTGCCGGTACTCAAACTGGTGGAGCTGGTGACCTCTCTGCTCACGTCGCCCGCCACCACTGAACGCGCCAACGCGTTCGCGACCGACGCGCTCCACAAGACGGTGATTCGCAGTAAGGACCGCGCTGGCTTCATTGTCAACGCGCTTCTCATCCCGTACCTGCTCTCGGCTGTCCGAATGATGGAATCGGGCTTCGCCACCGCCGAGGACATCGACGCCGGGATGGTGGAGGGGTGCAACCATCCAATGGGC
>JANOYI010000429.1:0-2635 GCA_031428795.1 Ilumatobacteraceae bacterium
TGTGCAAGAACACGCTGAGCACCATCAGGTGCGCGCCCCACCTATGCATGTTGCGCACAAGTAAGCCGAAGGTCACCGACGTCTGCAGGTTGGAGATGTCGTTCCAGGCCTGCACATCGGTGGGCCGGTAGAAGAACATCAAGAAGATGCCCGTCACCGTCAGCAGGATGAACAAGAAGAAGGACAGGCCACCGAGGCAGAGGGTGTAGCTGACCTTCACCGCGTGGCGCTTCACCTTCACCGGGTGCAGGTGATAGAGCACCGAGTTCATGATCACGTAGCTGCGGTTACGCGGGCTATCGGTGTAGCCCTTGCGGAAGATGCTGCCGGGCCGGAAGATGCTGTTCCAGGCTTGGCTGCCCTGTACATCGCCGACGCCCTTGTTGACGCGATCTTTGACCGTTGGACGTGGTGTCTCATCGAGAATTTTTGCCATCGTTCTTCGTTTCCCTCAGAGCCTCAGGCCGTAGGCGTAGCCGTGGCTGTTGGTACGGATGTGCGAGTCGCCAGCGGCTGCCGGCGCTCCCACTTTGCCCATGATGATGACGCCGGTTGGGCAACGATCGACGCACAGTTGGCACCGGGTGCAGATGTCGTCATCGATGATGAACAACACGCTGTCACTGGGGTCGAGCCCCGGCAACTCGGTGTTGCTGGCTTCCACGATGGCGTCCGTGGACACCATGTGAATGCATTTCCACGGGCAGATGTCGACGCAGCCCTCACACATGATGCACTCGGTTTGGTCGATGTGGATGAACTGCTTGGGCTTGATCGCCTTCGACAGGTAGTCCGCGTCGACCTCGACGAGTGTGTACTCGTCGGTGTAGGGCATCATCGGAGGGTTGGCGTCGGTCTTCGCCATATCAGGTCTTTTTCACCAGTGGGCGCCCGAACGTGCTGGTCGCGATTTCCTTGGTGGTGGTGCCGTCGCCGCGCTTTTGCCAGACGCTCCACAGGAAGATCAGCAAGCCGAAGTACCACACGTGGATGACGATGACCAGGATGTCGCGCACTGCTTCGTACGACATGGTGAACGGGAAGTTGCCGCCGAGCGCCTGCGGCTTGAAGATGTCGCCGGGGCCGTAGATGATCAGGTTCTTGTTCCAGCCCAGCTCGGCGTCAGCGTGGGCGATGAACTTGTCGGGCACGATGCCGAACGCGATGAACATCAGACCGAACGCGTACACGGACGCGAGCATCGCTTCGCCCCACGAGGTGGGGGTGCCCTTCGGCCGTCGCTTGGCGTAGGGAAGTACCAACAGCGCTCCGATGGTGGACAAGAAGAAGGAGAACAGGAACGCCTGATTCACCCCGGGCCACTCAAGCGGGTTGGTTTCGAATGCAATCAGCACCAGTGCTGCCCTTCCTCGTGAACTGCTGCACAAACTGTAGCCACCACACCCCTGGTCGATACCAGTTCGTCCAAGAGAACGCGACAAGAAACAGACCGAGTGACGGGCGACACGGCTTCGTGTCTACCACGCGGCACACGCGCGCACAGCCTGGTTGTGAACTCGTGCACGGTGTCGGTTCGTGCATTCGCCGCGAACACTCGCGCCGAAATTCCCGAATCCGACGCCCGGGCGTCTATCGTTCGACCCGTGACTGAGATTCCCGAGCACCTGCTGAAGCGCAGCCAGGCACGCAAAGCTGCTGGCGGCGACGCCGCCGCGTCCGCTCCTGCTACCACCCCTGCCACTACCCCCGCCGCTGGCGAGTCGGCGGTACCTGCCGTTGCTGCCCCGAAGGCACCCGCCATCCCGGCCGGCCCGCCCCCGCCCAAGCCCGACATTCCTGTGGTCGCCGCCTACAAGGCGCGCAAGAAGATCCCGGTGTGGGCCATGGTCACTCTCAGCATTTTGCCGCTGTGGGTCTTCATGTACCTGCTGGCATTGAAGCCGCCCGCGGTCACCGCAGAAGGCCCCATCGCCATCGGTGCCGGGGTATACGGCAACAACTGCGTTGGCTGCCACGGTGCCGACGGCGTTGGCGTTGCTGCCGGTGCATATGCATTCACCGATGGCGAATCAATGAAGACGTTCCCGCACATCGAGGACCAGCTCCGCTGGGTGTATCTCGGTACCTCCGAGTACGCAGCCGCTGGCGTCACCATTCCCGGCGACCCCAACCGCGAAGGTGGCCCTCACATCACCGGCTCCAACGGAATCATGCCCGGCCAAAAAGATCTCCACACCGAGTATGAAATTCTCGGCGTGGTATGTGAGGAGCGTTACGCGCTCGGCGGTGTTCCTGAAGAAGGCGAAGAGTTCGAGCTGTGGTGCTCGGAGGAGTCACCCGTGTTCATCGCGCTCGAGACCGACGCCGCCACGTTCGACGATCTGCACACCGTGTTCGCCGAGGAAGGCGTCATGGAGATCGGCAGCGTTCCCAAGGCCGGCTCGCCCGCCAGCGAATGATCCCCCCGCTGTGATCATCGCCCGTTCTGTGTCACGGCACAGAACGGGGTTCTGTCTGTGCCGTGACACAGACAGCCGTGACGCAGACAGCAGGGGGTCGCATGCCTGAGGCATTCCGTACTGAGGTGCTTGTCGTGGGCGGTGGGCCCGCGGGCTCGGCGGCTGGGTACTGGCTCGCGGGCCATGGGCACGACGTCACGATTGTGGAGCGCAAG
>JANOYI010000430.1:0-1583 GCA_031428795.1 Ilumatobacteraceae bacterium
GCCGACGTGTTCTGCGCCCCGTCTCTGCACGGTGAGTCGTTTGGCGTCGTCCTGATCGAAGCAATGGCCGCCGGCACCTGCATCGTGGCCAGTGCCCTCGATGGTTACCGCAACGTGGCCACCGACAATGTCGACTCGCTGCTGGTGCCACCCGGCGACGAGAATGCCCTGGCAGCGGCAATTGCGAAGGCGTTACACGACCCGCATCTGAGTGAGCGCCTGGTGGCTGCCGGCGACCGCAGAGCCGACGACTTCTCGATGCACGCCCTTGCGAATGCATATGCAGCGATGTATCGCGAAGTGGCGGCACCGCCCAGCCGAACTCGACGCCCGATGTCGCCCTGGCCGTTCATGTCAGGGCCGGTGTCACCCCGGCAGCGGCGTCGCACCCGTATGATGGCGCCATAACGGCGCAACCTCCCAGCGCCCCGACCCCTCGGAGTCACGACAATGTGGTGGATCATCATTTTGGTCGTCGTAGTGGCACTTGTGCTCTACGGCATTGCCAGTTACAACGGCCTCATTCGCGGCCGCAACCAGGTAGAAAACGCCTGGTCGCAGATCGACGTGCAGCTGAAGCGCCGAATCGACCTCATTCCTAACCTGATCGAGACGGTCAAGGCGTACGCCGCTCACGAGAAGTCGACCCTGGAAGCGGTCATCAATGCTCGCAACGCCGCCATGGCCGCGCCAGCGACGCCGCACGGCCAGGCCGAGGCCGACAACCAGATCACTGGCGCCCTGCGCCAGATGTTTGCTCTCGGCGAGTCGTACCCGGACCTGAAGGCCAACCAGAATTTCCTCTCTTTGCAGGAAGAACTCAGTGCCACCGAAGGTCGCGTGGCCTACGCCCGCCAGTTCTACAACGACAGTGTGCTCAGCTACAACAACAAGCTGCAGGCATTTCCCACCGTGTTCTTTGCGCAGATGCTGAAGTTCGAAAAGCGCGAGTACTTCGAGACCGACGAGGCCGCCCGCGAGGTGCCGAAGGTCCAGTTCTGAACCCGTCATGTTCGAACTGATTCGTTCCAACAAACGGCGAAGTGTCGCGCTCGTTGCCTCGTTCGTGCTGGTGCTGGTCCTGGTCGGCGCCGCCTTTGGGCTGCTCATCGGCAATGGCATCGCGGGCACTCTCGTCGCCTTGGTATTCGCTGGCGGGATGGCCTTCTTTTCGTACTGGAAGGCCGATGCCATCGCGTTGAAGGTCAGCCGCGCATATCCGGCCGACCCCGTCGAGTTCCAACGGCTCCACAACCTCGTGGAAGGCCTGTGCATCGCCAGCGGCCTGCCCAAGCCCGGCATCTACATCGTCGACGACCCAGCGCCCAATGCCTTTGCAACCGGGCGCGACCCGAAGCATGCGGCCATCGCTGTCACCACCGGGCTGCTGGAGAAGCTGAACCGAGTCGAGCTGGAGGGTGTGCTTGCGCACGAGCTCTCACACATCCGCAACTACGACATCCTCGTGTCGACCTTGGCCGTCACGCTGGTGGGGACCGTGGCGCTGATCTCGGACGTCGTGATCCGCATGATGTGGTGGAACGGTGGCCGGGTGCGCCGGGACGGCGACCGCGAGAACGGCA
>JANOYI010000431.1:0-2957 GCA_031428795.1 Ilumatobacteraceae bacterium
CCGATGGTGCACCGGCTGCCCGTGGTCGCCGGAGTGTTGGTGACCGGCGTGATATCCGTGATCACCGTGAACTTCCCCTTGCGCTTGGGTCTGCTGCTCGCAGTGCTTGCCGGTGTGGCAGTTGCCGTCGGCGTCGAGAACCAGCGCCCCAGCGGCATACCCCACGGCGCTGCAGCGGTTGCTGCGGATATCACCGATGAAGGTGAGGTTGTCTGATGGGAGGCACCGCGTACCTCATCGCCGCAACCGTCGGGTTGACGGTTGTCACCGTCGTGACGCGCAGCAGCTTCTTCATGCTGCCGGCGCGCATCGAGCTTCCGGCCAGCGTTGAGCGCGCGCTGCGCTACGCGCCCGCCTGTGCCCTCACCGCCATCATCACGCAAGGAGTTCTCGCCCGCAATCAAGAGCCGTACGTCAACGTGCACAACTACGAGATGTGGGCGATCATTGCGGCGGCCCTGGTGTTCGCCAAGACGCGCAACATGGTGGCGATGATGGTGGTCGGCATGGCCGTGTTCACCGCACTGCGCCTGTCCTTCTAGCGACGCAGTTCTGACGACCTCGCTAGCCTCGCTGTCGTGGCTGATTACTGGTTGTTCAAGTCCGAACCCGACGTGTTCTCATACGACCATCTCGTGGCCAACAAGCGCGAGGGCTGGGACGGCGTGCGCAACTACCAGGCGCGTAATTTCATGCGGGCCATGAAGGTGGGCGACAATGCGATTTTCTACCACTCGAACGCAACGCCGCCCGGAATCGCCGGCGTGTGCAAGGTGGTCAAGACCGCCGAGCCCGACCCGACCCAGTTCGACCCGACGAGCAAGTACTACGACCCGGCCTCGAAGCCAACCGACCCTCGATGGGATTGGGTCACCGTGGCACCGGTGAAGAAGCTGCCGTTCGTGTCGCTGGATGAGCTGAAGTCCATCCCCGAACTCGCCAACTGTCGGTTGCTGGCGAAGGGCAACCGCCTGTCGGTGATGCCCCTCGAAGAGCACGAGTTCGACGCGATCGTCGCCTACGCCACCCGTCGCAAGCGGTAACAGTCACACCCATTCGTGGCGAGCTGAACGAGCGAAGCCAGAACGTGCGCAGTAGGTTTCTCGTTGTCATGGCCCGCACGAAGACCCCACATCCCGCACTCACCGTCGTACTGCTCGTGCGCCACGGCCAGACGCCAACGACGGGCAAACTGCTGCCAGGTCGCGCGCCCGGCCTGCATCTGGCCGACTCCGGAATCGAGCAGGCACAGCGGGCCGCCGAGCGCATTTCAGCGCTCACCAAGGTCGACGCAATTTACAGCTCACCGCTAGAACGAGCGCGCGAGACGGCTGCCCCCATCGCTGCGGCCCGAGGGCTGAAGACCCGTATCGACAAGGGCTTGTTGGAGTGCGACTTCGGCGATTGGACCGGCGCCGAGCTGAAGAGCCTGATGAAGCTGCCCGAGTGGAACACAGTGCAGCGCGCACCCAGCACGTTCACTTTTCCCGGCGGCGAGAGCTTCACTGCCATGCAGAATCGAATCGTCGGCGCCATCGATCGGCTACGCGCCGCGCACCCGGGCGGCACCATCGTGTGCGTGTCACACGCCGACCCCATCAAGGCTGCGGTTGCGCACGCGATGGGCACTCACATCGACCTCTTCCAGCGCATCGTCATCGGCACCTGCTCGGTTTCCGCAATCGCATACGGCATGGGTGCGCCGGTCGTTCTCACCGTCAACTCCACGGGTGGCTCGCTTGCCGAGCTCCGCCCGTCCTGAGGGCGGTGTGAGATGAGCGTGTATTTCGACTTCGATGAGGTGGATGCCTTCACCGTTGGCGCCCTCGGCGAGCCGGGCGCTCGCGCCTTCTACCTACAGGCACGGAGCGGTACGCAGCGCGTCACGGTCAAGTGCGAGAAGCAACAGGCGTCGGCAATCTCGGACTATCTCCGGCGGGTGCTCAACGATCTGCCCGAGCCAACCGAACGACCGATCGCCGCCGCGATGGAGCTGATCGGCCCCTTCGACGCCGCGTTCGTACTCGGCCCTGTCGGCCTTGGGTACGACCGCAGCAACGACATGGTGCTGTTGCAGCTGGAAGAGATCATCGCTGTTGACGAGGAAGGCGAACCGCTCGACGAAGACCCGGATCGCGGGCACATTCGCATGTTCCTCACCCGCAATCAGGCTCACGCGTTTTGTACACACGCGGAGGACATCGTCGCCGCTGGTCGGCCGTCGTGCGTGTGGTGCGCCAACCCGGTCAACCCCGACGGCCATTTCTGCGTGCGGATGAACTAGGCCGTGCGGATCAACCACCGATGACGGATCGTCTACACCTGCTGGCAACAGCCGAGGTTGATATCGAGGGCCGGATGCCGTGGAGCAGCAACGCCACGTTCCTGGTGAACCTGTCGGTGGATCAGCAGCCCGTGGGTCAGGCCATCTACAAGCCGCTGCGCGGCGAACGACCGTTGTGGGACTTCGAGCCGGGTCTGCACCGCAGGGAACTCGCCGCTTTCCTGCTGAGCGAGGCAATGGGTATCGAGCTTGTGCCGCCCACCATCATTCGCGATGGTCCGTTGGGTGAAGGCAGCATGCAGTGGTTCGTCGAGGCCGACCACCAGCAGCACTACTTCACCATTTACGAGGCACGCGAAGACCTCCGTGACGTGATGCGCGAGGTTGCACTGTTCGACATCCTGGCCAACAACACCGACCGTAAGAGCGGACATGTACTGATCGACGGCGACGACCACATCTGGGGCATCGACCACGGGCTGTGCTTTGCAGCCGAGTTCAAACTGCGCACCGTCGTGTGGGAGTTCGGTGGCGAGACGATGACGGATGACCTACTCGCGAGGGCGGCCAAGATTGCCGAGCGGGTGCCACTCGAAGTGGCAGCGCTACTGAACGACGAGGAAGCCGTCGCGATTCAGGAGCGAGCGCAATGGGTTGTGGAGCACCGCGTGTT
>JANOYI010000432.1:0-3186 GCA_031428795.1 Ilumatobacteraceae bacterium
CGAAGAGGTCAACCAGTTGTTCGGCACCCAGTGCTACAACCTCTGGGGCAGCTACACGACGTGGTCCGTCATGTACAAGCAAGAAGTGCACGGCCCCGTCACGTTCCCACTTCCCGAGGGTGGCAACTCCATCTTCGGTGCAGGCATTGCCGGCACCTTCTACCCAATGACCCTCTGGGTCGAGCAGTAAATCACACCAACCACTACTGAGAACTGAGAAGGGACCACCACCACGTCATGCGATATGTGCTTCGCAAACTCGCGCAAACCATGTTCGTCGTGGTGGTGGTCACCTTCCTCACCTCCATTGCACTTCGCTTCCTTCCTGGGGGCACCGATGTCATCGTCGCCCTCAAGACAGGGCCCGGGGCGACACCCGAGCAAGCCGCTGCAGTCGTCGAGGAGCTCGGTCTCGACAAACCGATGCTCGAGCAATACGTCACCTGGCTCAAGAACTTCGTCACTGGTGAATGGGGAACCACGTTCCGCACCAACCAGTCCATCGCCACCGAGGTCAAACGGGCGATGCCCATCTCGTTGTACCTGATGCTGTACGGCCAGATCCTCGCCCTCGGACTGGCGGTTCCCACTGCGGTCTGGTCGGCGTACAAGCAGAACTCACGTTTCGACCGTGTCGCGACGACCTCGGCGTTCGCGATGCTCAGCATGCCGAACTTCATCGTGGCGCCCATCTTGATTCTGTTCTTCAGCGTCAACAACAAGTGGTTCCCGTATCCCTCCATCTACCGCAGTGTGTGGGACGCTCCATTCGATCACTTTCAAGCATTCGCACTACCGACGCTGACGATTTCCATCCCGCTCTACGCCGGCTACATGCGGGTGCTGCGATCCGACATGATCGGCACGCTGCAAAACGACTTCATCACCACCGCTCGAGCGAAGGGAGTGGGAACCGGCCCCATGTTGTTCAAGCATGCCCTGCGGCCCTCACTCTTCTCTTTGGTCACATCGGCTGCGGTCAACGTGGGTGCCCTGATGGGTGGCGTAGTGATCGTCGAGCAGATCTTCGGCCTCAACGGCATGGGCCGACTCACCGTCGAAAGCGTGATCGGTCGCGAGTACCCAACTGTCCAGTACTGCGTCGTCATTCTCGCCCTCATCTACATCTTCATCAATCTGTTCGTCGATCTTGCCTATGCCTGGATCGACCCGAGGGTCCGTGCCAGCCGGGCATTGGGGTAACGCCATGACCGACATCGAAGTCATCAACGACGCAAATGCTCCAGAAGTCCCGATCATCAGCGAGGCTGCTCCCAACAAAATCAAAGTGAAGCGGCGTGGCCGCATCACCAAGTGGCTCGCAATCGCTTGGCTCGTCTTCGTCACCGTCAGCGCCATAGGTGCCAATTCGTTGCCGCACATCAAGCACTCGTGCGAGCCCAACGACAAGTTGTGCAGCACTGCGGTGAAGGGCAACTTGCGCATCAGCCAGCTACCGCCATCGTGGGCGTTCTTCGCCGAGTCACCTGCGAAACCTGTGGTTGGTAGCCCCACTCACCTCGGAGTGATGGGCACCGACAAGAACGGCTTCGACCTGTTCAGCCGGGCCATGCTCGGCGCCCGCAACTCGCTCATCATCGCCGGCCTGGCTATTACTTTCGGCCTCGCCATCGGCACTCTCCTGGGCATGATTGCTGGTTACTTCCGAGGATGGGCCGACACGGTGATCGAGAATCTCTCCAACGTGATGTTGGCGTTTCCGGCCCTGCTGCTCGCGATCTTTCTCGTGACGTTCTTCAACGATCCGAACACGACCGGATCGGCCAGTACGCGACCTCTTTGGCCGATTATTTTGGCGTTGGTGATTCTGTCGATACCGCCACTGACACGCTTGGTACGCGCAAACACCATCGCCTACGCACAGCGCGACTTCGTGGTCGCCGCCCGCAGTCTCGGCGCCAAGGGCAGCCGAATTCTCTTCAAAGAGATCCTGCCCAACATCGTGCCGACGCTGATCTCATTTGCGCTCACCGGGCTCGCACTCCTGATCGTCGCCGAGGGCGGTCTCGCCTTCCTTGGCCTGTCTGTGGAGGCGCCGGTACCGACTTGGGGCGCCATGATCGCAGCAGGTTCCGAGCCGCTTCGTAACGGTGCCTGGTGGATTGCGCTGATGCCCGCATTCGTGATGTTCCTCACGGTGTTGTCGATCAACCTGCTCGGTGATGTGCTCGCTCAGAAGTTCAACTCACGAGAGGCAATCGGATGAGTCGTCAAACACAGGCATCATCTCGCCAAGTCGACGGACCACTCCTCAAAGTCACCGATCTACGGACCGCGTTCCGCACGGACCGGGGCCTGGTCAAGTCGGTCGACGGCGTCAGCTTCACACTGGAGCGCGGAAGGTCGCTGGGCATCGTCGGCGAGTCGGGGTCGGGCAAAACGGTGCTCGCGCGCTCCATCATGGGGTTGCTGCCCAAGCGCAACACCGAACGCTCGGGGTCGGTCGTCTTCGAAGGCCAAGAGATCATCGATCTCCCCTTGAAGGAGCGCCGTAAGGTGTGGGGTCGGGAGATGTCGATGATCTTCCAGGACCCGATGACCTCGCTGAACCCGGTGATGAGGGTCGGCAAACAGCTGACCGAAGGTCTCAAGCTGCACCTGAACATGAGTAACGATGACGCGCGTGCCACGGCGCTGCGTCTGTTGCAGGACGTCGGCATCCCCGAGCCCGAGAAGCGACTCGACCAGTACGCATTCGAGCTCAGCGGCGGTATGCGACAGCGAATCATGATCGCCTTGGCCATGAGCTGCGGTCCCACACTGTTGTTCGCCGACGAGCCAACAACGGCTCTCGACGTCACCGTGCAGGCCCAGATCTTGGAGCTGATTGGTGTGCAGCGTCGCGACCGCAACATGTCGGTGATTCTGGTCACTCACGACCTCGGCGTTGTCGCCGGCCACACCGACGAGATCGCTGTCATGTACGGCGGCAAGCTCGTGGAGAAAGCACCGACCCGTGTCCTGTTCGCGAACATGAAGATGCCGTACACGGAAGCGCTGCTGGAGAGCATCCCCAAGATCGAGGACCCCAGCCACACCCGGTTGCACGTGATTCCTGGTCGGCCACCCGACCTCGTCAATCCCCCTCGCGGCTGCCGCTTCTCTCCTCGCTGCTCGTTCGTTCAAGACAGGTGTCGCGAAGAAGAGCCGCCGCTGATGACCGCC
>JANOYI010000433.1:0-5223 GCA_031428795.1 Ilumatobacteraceae bacterium
AGGCCGCCAGCGCGACGCCGCGACCGCCGCCGCGTCGAATACCGATGCGGTCCGACTCGATCGCCCCAACGATCGACCGGTTGATAGACCGACCGTTGACCGCCCAATTAGACCCGGCGACGACCGTCAGCACACCCGGCGTCGCCTCGGGCGACTGGACGGCCTCGATACCACCTGACAGCGCGTTCGACTGTCACCTGACCCTCGAGCGCAAAACTCTGAGCTCCTAGCTCGCTGGCAGCCGCGACCGCATCCCGAGGACAGTGGGTCCTCGACGGGCCGGGTGCGTGTGCACGGTGCTCGCACGACCCTGGCAGTCCCGCCTCGGAAGTAGATGCAAGGCGTACCGCGCAGAGGGCCCGGGGCACGGCGGGCGCTTCTTGCTGTCGATTCAGAACGTGGCGGCGGCGGTCACACACTTGCTGAGGCTGCCTGTCTCGCAAACCGTGTAGGTCGCCGTGCCGGAGCCCCGCCAGATCTCCGTCAGCTCGCCGTCATTGGCTGTGACGATCGTGCTGCCGTTGCGGGTGACGTCGACGTTCGGCCCGGCGAACCCGGTCCACCTGACGGTGACCTGGGTCGTCCCGTTCTTCTTCTTCGCCCCCGCTGTTACGGTGAGGGTTCTGGACGGCGCGACCGCTGCGACGCTGTGCTGCGCGGAACTCGAACCTTTGCTGTTGGCAGCCGTCAGGGTGACGTTGTAGGAGCCCGCAGCGCTGTAGGTGTGGCTGGGATGTTGGGCGTTTGACGTTCCGGTGTCGCCGAAGGTCCAGCTCCACGATGTGGGCGAGCCGGTGCTGGTGTCGGTGAACGAGCACACGAGACCGGAGCAGGTGTAATTGAACGAGGCAGTGGGTGGCGCGGACGGAGCGACCGGGGCTACGAACCCGGAGACGTTCAGCCGGCCGCCGGTCAGCGTCTTGCCGGACAGCGATGCGGTCGGGACCGCTGAGTCCAGGATGGCAGCCTTGATCGTCGCCGCCGACGAGCCTGGGTTGATTGCGGCGTAGAGGGCGGCGGCTCCGGTCACGTGGGGCGTCGCCATCGAGGTGCCGCTGTAGGAGCCGTACGTGTCGGCCGGCAGCGTCGAGTTGATGGCGGACCCGGGGGCACCCAGGTCGACCGAGGTTGCGCCGTAGTTGGAGAAGCTCGAGAGAGACCCGGATGAGGTGATCGACGCAACGGCGATGATGTTAGGAAGGTTGTAGCCCGATGGGTAACGGGTTGTCGAGTCGTTGTCGGCGCTGTCGTTGCCAGCGGCGGCGATGAAGAGGACGTTCGCTGTGTTGGCCCGGCTGATGGCGTCGAGAAGGGTCTGCGAGAACCCCCCGCCGCCCCACGAGTTGTTGGTGGCGACGATGTTTACCGGGTTTGTGGTCCGCGTCTTGAGCTGAGTGAAGTAGTCGACAGCCTTGACGGCGTTGGCGGTCGAGCCGCCGGTGGGTCCGAGGAACTTGCCTGACAGCAGGCGCACGTTCCAGACCACGCCGGCAACCCCAAGCCCGTTGGCCCCCTCGGCGCCGATCGTGCCGGCTACGTGGGTGCCGTGGTCGTCAGTGGTGCCGTCGTAGATGGTGTTGTCGTTGCCGTTGAAGTCCCAACCGTAGACGTCGTCGACGTAGCCGTTCCTATCGTCATCGATGTTGTTACTAGCGACTTCACCGGGGTTGGTCCCTGCGTTGCCGTCCAGGTCGGGATGGAGGTACTGGTAGCCCTCATCGATGATCCCGATGTAGACACTGGCCGTCCCGGTGTTGCCTGCGGCCCACGCCTCGCCGGCCTGGGTGCCGTACTGGTTCGCAGGCGAGGTCGCATCGCCGTACATGCCCCAGAGGGAGCCGTTCGTAAAGTACGGGTCGTTGGAGGTGGCACTGTGTGTCAGCAGCCAGTTGGGTTCGGCGTACCGGACGGTGGGGTTGGAGGTGAACCGGCGGGTGGCTTCCTCGCGATTCGAGCCTCGATGCTCAACGAGCTCGACCGCGGCGCGGTCAGCGCTCGGCGCCACCACAACCTCGACCAAGGTCGCACCGGCTCGGGAGCGTGCCTCGGCCCGCTGCTGGCCGGTGGCACCCCGCGCGTAGCCGACCAGGAGCTGATCGGGAGCGGCCGGATGACTTTCCTGCGACGCGGCAGGCGGGGAGCTGGGAGCTGCTGTCACCGACAGGGGAAGGCCGAGCGCCAAGACTCCAGTGGCGATGGCGACGATCATGCGACGCATGGTGTTCCTCCAGTGCGGTCAGCGGGCACTCAAAGGAGGCGGCACGACGCCGCTGTCACTCAATGACCCGCATGGATCATGTAACTCAGCGCTCATCATTACAGGTCAGCACCGGCGAAGCCACTCCACTTTCATAGTCTGTCACCCTGCCCGGCCGGCGCCACCTCGCCGCGGTGCACTAGATCCTGCGATGTGATTTCATGGCGTGATGGGATTGTCGTGTCTACTGTGATCAGGCCCACGAAACGACGCAAGCCGTTTCCCGGAACCGCTTTGTTGTTGGTGATGTGGTGTGTGGTCGGGTCGACCACGGCCGTCGCGGACGCCGGTCGTGGCGAGGCGTCGAAGGGTAAGCCGGTTCCCAAGACGCTGGCTTCGCAGCGCCCGGTGGTGAATGACATTCAGGTCGAGTCGGAGTTCTCGATCGACTTTGTTGGCGTCTTCTACGACGGAAACGTCGAGGGTGGTTCGATCCGCTTTCGGCACGGGACCAAGTGGGAACGATGGACTGCACTGGAGCACGACGGCATTGAGATCGGGGGCCGTTGGGCGAGCGGACTGACCCCGGGCCTTGATGCGGACGCATATCAAGTGCGCATTCCTGCTGGTGCGCGAAACGCCCGCGCTGTGGCGATCAACACAACGGACGGCCCAGCGGCGCCCTTCGCGGCGAGGTTGACGGCATCCGCCCAGTCTGGGTGCTCGGACGCGACCGCGACCGTCACGAGGTGCGAATGGGGCGCTGACGAAACGATGATGACGTGGGCGCCTCAGTACTACAGAACGCAGAAACTCACCGTTCATCACACAGCAACCGCGAATGGTGATGCCGATCCTGCGGCAACTGTTCGGGCGATCTACCGGTACCAGGCGGTCGACCGCGGGTTCGGTGACATCGGTTATCAGTATCTGATCGACGAGCAGGGTCGTGTGTATGAGGGTCGGTACTCGGGCAACGACGCCTACCCGGCACACGACGCAGCCGGGACGAACGTCGTCACGGCCGCACACATCGCAGGGTACAACTCGGGCAATACCGGGATTGCGCTCATCGGCACGCTCACGTCCGTTGACGCAACGGCAGCGGCTCGAGGAGCGTTGGAGCAACTCCTGCGCCAACTTGTGTCCCGTCACGGAATCGATCCGCATGGCGCCTCGTTATACGTGAACCCAGTAAACGGCACCACTAAGGATGTGGCGAACATCTCCGGTCATCGCGATTGGGCGGCGACCGAGTGCCCGGGCGGCACGTTCTATGCACAGCTCCCGGCGATTCGAGACGCCGTTGCAGGGCCTCCTCAGTCCACCACGACCACGACGCTTCCGCCGTCGACGACGACCACGCTTGCGCCGTCCACCACCACCACGACACTTCCCCCGTCCACGTCGTCCACCGTGCCGCCCTCCACCACCACACTGCCGCCGGCCAGCACGACCACGACGCCCGCACCGCGCATGACCGCTGCGGTCGCAATCACCGGCACGAGATCGACGTCAAGCAAGGTGTCTGCCACTGCGACGGTCACCATCACCGACAGCAACAACACATCTCGTCGCGTCGATGGCGCATCAGTCACCGGCTCCTGGTACTCCAACGGGACACTACTGTCGACGAAGTCCGGCACGACCGACTCGAACGGCGTGGTACGACTCCTCTCCGGCTCCTTCAAGGCGCCATCCCCAAGCGAGGTGAGGTTCTGCGTCACCAGCGTCGTCAAATCGGGCTGGACATACTCATCCGAACCGCAGGCCTGCGGGACCGTCCCCGTCTGACCGCATCCTCACTGTCCCGTCGCCACAACACTGGCTATCGCCGAAATGCACCACCCGCGCCGCCGGCTACGCACCCCACTATCACGACATCCCGCTCGACCGCAGCGACACCAACGATCTCCGCCGGCTCGTCGAACTCGTGATCTCCAAGCACAGCTTCCCGACCGTCGTGGTCGACGCTCAATGGAACCTGATCGCTGCCAACCCGGCCGCTTCGATCTTCACGAACACGTCGCCGTCGAACTGCTCAGACCGCCAACCAACGTCATCCGCCTCAGCCTGCACCCCGACGGCCTCGCCCCCACGTCGTCAACTTCAACGACTACGCAACCCACATCATCAGCAGGCTTCGCCGCACCATCGACCAACACCATGACGCCACGCTGCAAGCCCTGCTCGACGAGTTCGGCCACCTCGCCACACCACACGCAACACAGCACCCGGGCGTCCTGCTGCCATTAGAACTCCGAACGCCTCGGGATTGATCCGTATGTTCTCGACCATCACCACATTCGGCGCACCGCACGACGTCACCCTCGCCGAACTCGCGGTCGAAACGTTCTACCCCGCCGACGACCACAGCCCACGCTTCTCACAACGTGAAGTGATCGGCCAACGACCGACACCGTCAGCGGGCCAATCGGCCGCAGAAGCGGCCTGACAACAGTTCGTGCGTGGCCTGCTGGGCAGAGCCGATCACACATGTGACGACTAATCTTCGGGTTTACTCCAAACGGGTCAGCTTCCCTACCAATGAGTCGTCCCATCCGACTGCGGCGATTCTGCCCCCGTTTTCGCCCCTGTTCGGACCCCGGTCGATGGCTACCGATACCTGTCGCTAACGACCGTCCGTGACCGGTCTCTACTATCCGACCGAAGCTGTCGATGACAGAAGCGGTAAACGTTGAAAGACCAGGGCTTCCCCGAGGAAACACCTGGTCTTTCTGTAGTGGCGGGGGCAGGATTTGAACCTGCGACCTTCGGGTTATGAGACCACATCCGAACGATTGCTGCGAACCTGGTAGAAGGCTTTTCACCTGGTCAGAGCGCATTTCGTGTTGACCGCTGTTCCCCTCTGTGCACCGCTGTTTACCGTTGTGTTGGTACATGGATGGTACAAATTTTACGACACCGCGGTCACCCTGTTGACTTGTCGTTCCACGGCAGATTCTGGCGGTCGGGGGCTATGCACTCGCGTGGTCGTGCCGGTGGTGAAGGTCAGGCACGTGGGG
>JANOYI010000434.1:0-6351 GCA_031428795.1 Ilumatobacteraceae bacterium
TCATGCCGGGCAGCAGAGGTGACTGCTGCGCATTTTCCCTTGCCAACGTCTGCGGCATTCGCTACGCTCCTTATCGAGCGCTCGATAAGGAGCGCGATCGGCTGGGGACGAGATCTGGCCACTGGGGTCAGGTCTCGGGTCGGTACTTCAAAAAGGGGGACTTCATGAGGTGTAGGCACGTTGGTGCGTTTGCGCTTGCTTCGCTGTTGGTGATCGCGAGTTGCAGTTCGGACTCGGACGAATCGGGCGACGAATCTAAAGGTTCGACCGCCGGGAGTGAGTCGAGCGACTCCACGACTGGGGGTTCGGGCGGTGATGTCGTCGACGGTGGTGTCGTGACAGTGGGAGCGATCCTTTCCGAGACCGGGGTGTACTCCACTTTGGGGCCGCCCGAGCGCAACGCGATCACGATGGGGATCGAGGCGTTGAACAAGACAGGATTCGTCGTCGACGGAAAGAAATACACGATGGGAGTGACCTTCGCCGACGATAAGTCAGATGCTGCAACGTCCGGCGTGACCGCATTTCGGCAAATGGTCGAGGTCGATGGGGTACCCGTCATCGCATTCGGCTTGGGTTCATCGTTGTACGCCCCGTTGCTCGAGCGCACGCCGCTGCCGATGATCAACATCCTCGACAGCACATATCCGAGCATCCTCGAGTACAACGAGAACATCGTCCTGACCCGTGGTGACTCGCCTACGTACGTCCCGGGATGCATCAACTTCGCCAAGTCACAGCTTGGGGCGGCATCGATCTCGATCATCACCGCCACGGGCGAGCCGTACGGGGAAGGCCTCACACAGCTCGCCCAAGCCGCAGCAGACAAAGAGGGCGTCGAGGTCAAGGCGACAGCGGAGTATCCGTTGGGTGCAACCGACTACGGCAACGCGATCAGCGAAGCGACAGCAGGCGACCCCGACGCGATCTACCTGAGCAGCGTGACCGCGGTGATCCTTCCTGTGCTGAAGCAGTTGCGCCAGTCCGGCTACGACGGCCCGGTGTTCCACAGTAGTGGTGTGAACCCGAACCAGGCCGAGGCAATCCTGGGGAGCGACTTCAACACGATCATGGAAAACAACTATGACTGCGCCGGCACGTTGCCGACCACGTCGTCGAACCCGGCAACGAAGCAGTTCGCTGACGATTTCGAGGCGCGCTTCAACGAGTACCCGCAGGACCTCACGATGTGGGCGTACGACTTCCCGTTCGTCGTTGCCGAGGCAATGACCCAGGCCGGCACGACGAGCGATCGGGCCAAGATCGGCGCCGCGCTGGCCGAGATCGGTGTTCCGGAAGGAACCGTCAGTGGGTGGATCGTGGGAGAGGGCGGCACAATGTTCACCGATCGTGGCGCTCGCACTCCGTCGGAGATCACGGTGTGGTGTTCGGACAAGAAGACGATCGCAAGCGCGATGGTCTTCGGCGTAAAGGACGGCTCGGTCGTCGACGCCACGTTCATCGACGATCCCTGCGCAAGCGTCTGACAGCGTCACCATGGCTCAGGTCCTCGTCAACGGGGTGTTCCTCGGCTGTCTGTTCGCGGTCGTTGCCGTGGGCCTGACCTTGGTGTACGGAATCATGGAAGTTCCGAACTTCGCGCACTCCGGCATCATTGCGCTGTCGGCTTACGCGACGTTCGAAGCGTCGAAGCGGGGTGCGCCGTTTGCCCTTGCGGTGTTGGTCGGTGTTGCTGCCGGAGGATTGTTGTCCGTGCTGACCGAGGTCTGTGCCTATCGGTGGGTACGAAGCAACCCGACAGCGGCGCCGGCCGTGGCGCTCGGCCTGCTGCTGGTACTCCAGAACGTCGCGTTGCGGATGTACGGCGGCGAAGGGAAGGCACTCGACGCCCCATATCAGAGCACGCTGCTCCGCATTGGTTCGGTCTCGTTGGCGGGGGTGAAGATCGCTCTCATTCTCTTCACCGTCGCAGCACTGACCGCGCTAGCGTTGCTGCTGGCAAAGACGTCTCTGGGACGCGCAATACGCGCGGTCGCACAGGATCGCGAGGCAGCGGCGATTCTCGGCATCCCCGTGCAACGGCAGTACACGTTGGCCTTCCTCATCGCAGGTTTGCTCGGCGGGGTGGCGGCAATCGCGTACGCGCCGACTTTCCAGATCACGCCGTACATGGCCGATGAGGTGCTGCTCAGCGCCTTCGTGGTCGTTGTGCTCGGCGGCCTCGGCAGCGTGTGGGGAGCAGTGTTGGGGGGACTCGTCCTCGGCGTGGTCGAGAGCCTGGGATCGGCCTACATCAGTTCGTCGTACCAGAGTGCCTTCGGGTTCGTGGCACTGGTCATCATTCTCGTGGCGCGGCCCGGAGGCCTGCTGTCGGCAAACGCGAGGCGCGTCGCATGATCCGATCGAGTGGCCGCCACGCGGCAGTCATGGCAGTGATCGTGGGAATCGGCCTCGTCGGCTATCACTTGCTCACGACGTTGAAGGGCGAGAAGGGGCAGGTCTGCATCCTCGTGATGCTGTGGACGATCTGCACCGTCGGTCTCAACTTCCTGCAGGGCCTCGGCGGATACCCGAGTCTCGCCCAGGCATCGTTCTACGGTGGCGGTGCATACATCTCGTCGCTGCTGTTGCAACGCGGTCATGGCGCGTTCGTCGCGTCGCTCCTGGGCGTCGTGTTGACCATGGTCGGAGGCTTGCTGGTCGGTCTGGTCTTTGCCAGAACGCGAGGTCAGTACTTCGCGATCGGCACGCTCTTCTTCGCCGCAGTAGCAACGCTGGTGCTTACGAACGCCAAGGGTGTGACCCGCGGTCAGCAGGGTATGCCTGTCGATCTCGCGTTCTCACCGTCGTTGACGTTGAAGCTTCTCGCGATCTCGGTCTCCGCAAGCCTCGCCATCTTCTACGTCGTATCGAGATCGCGGTTTGGTGAGCAACTGTTGAGCATCCGCGAGGACGAAGATCTTGCGCTCCACCTGGGGGTGCCCACCGCCCGAATCAAGCTCATGGCGCTCGTGCTCTCATCGGCGTTCGGCGCATGGGCCGGAGTATTGCTCGCCCAGCGCGACGGAATCATCGCTCCCAGTCAGTTCACCTTCGGGAAGGGTTTCCTGATGTTCGTCGCCATCGGACTCGGTGGCTACGGTCGCCTGCTGACCCCGATCATCGGCAGCCTTCTTGTCGTCGGTGTACCCGAGTTGCTCGATCTCGGACCGGGCGTGTCGCAGATCGCGGTGGGTGTTCTCTTCATCGTGATCACACTCGCGGTGCCCGGCGGAATCATCGGCGGCATCGAGGACCTCGGTAGGAGGCTGCGGTCAGCGCTCACTCGACGGCCGCCTTCGAGCACGACCGGCGCAAGGGGGGCGTTGCCATGACGTCGTTGTTGGAGACAAGAAACGTGGTGAAACGCTTCGGTGGCCTCTGCGCAGTCGATGACGTCTCGTTCGCAATCGAAGCAAGGCAGATCCTCGGATTGATCGGCCCCAACGGATCCGGCAAGACCACGTTGCTGAGCCTGCTCGCTGGCACGCAACAGCCAACATCTGGTCGCGTCGTTCTGGCGGGCAGCGACATCTCCTCCAAGGGGGCGCGCTCCACCGTGCGAGCCGGGGTTGCACGCACGTTTCAAACCACACGACTGTTCCCATCATGGACCCTGCGACGGGTCATTCGCTTCGCCCAACGCGAGCGGCACGGCCGGCACAGCTCCGATGTTGAGACGCTCGACATCGTTGAGCTGCTCGGCCTCACCGATGTCGTCGACCAACCGTGCAGCTCGCTCACGAGTGCCCACCAGCGACTTGCGATGATTGCGGCCGCGCTGGGTACTGGTCCGCGAGTGCTGCTGCTCGACGAGCCAGCCGTCGGCATGGACACCGACGATGCTCGCATCCTCGCGAGCGCAATCATCCGAGTCCGCAATGAGCTCGGTCTCGCCGTCATCGTCGTCGACCACAATATGCACTTCCTGATGCCACTCGCCGACGACGTGATCGTTATGGCCTCGGGCCGAGTTCTCGCTCAAGGCACCCCCGCTCAAGTCCGCGCCGATGAGGCAGTGATCGCCTCGTACCTGGGATCGTGACCATGCCAATCCTCGCCGTTCACGATCTCACCGTACGCTTCGGTTCGACCGTTGGAGTTCGTTCTGTTTCGCTCGACGCTGAACCAGGACAGATCACCGGGATCCTCGGTGCCAACGGAGCCGGAAAGACAACGACCCTGCTCGGCATTCACGCTCGCGTGCCTCGATCATCGGGCAGGCTTGAATTCGACGGCCACGACGTGACCGGGATGAACACGGTGCAACTCGTTCGCGCCGGCATCGCAATGTGCCCGGAGAACAGGCGCCTGTTCCCGAACATGACCATCGAGGACAACCTGCTGCTCGGGGCGTTCGGCACACCGCGAAAGGTGCAGCGCGTCCGGCTCGACGAGATCTATGACCGCTTTGACTGGATCGGCAAGCGTCGAGGCGAGCTCGCTGGACGTCTCAGCGGGGGTCAGCAGCAAACGGTCGCGATCGCTCGATCGCTCATGTCCAAGCCGAAGCTCCTGCTGCTCGACGAACCATCGAGCGGACTGTCGCCCGTCGCGATCAATGAAGTCCTTGTCCTGCTTCAACAGGTCGTGACCGATGGGACATCAGTGCTGCTCGTCGAACAGAATGTCAAGCTCGTCCAATCGCTCTGCGAGCGTGCCTGGGTACTCGCTCACGGCTCGGTACGAGACGCTGGCACGGTGTCGTCGCTCCTACGCGATTCTCGCGTTGAGGATGCCTACCTTGGCGGTCTCGACTTGCTCGAAGAGTCTGAACCAGCATCCGAACACGGTGCGTGAAGAGAGGGTAGGAAACATGCAATCGACTGAATGGATCTTCGAGGGTCAGACCGCCTCAATCGCGGCACGATCGTGGACCGGCTCGACGCCTCGGTACATGGTGCTTCTCGCCCACGGCTACGGCGAGCACCTTGGCCGCTACGAACATGTCGCTACAAGGCTCGTCGCCGATGGGGCGATGGTGGTGGGGGTCGATCACCTTGGACACGGTCGCAGCGGAGGCGAACGAGTCCTCGTCCAGGACTTCGAGACCGTTGTCGCCGATCTTCACACCGCAGACCTCGAAGCCCGAGATCGCTGGCCGGGTCTTCCCGTCATCCTCATCGGCCATTCGATGGGGGGACTCATCGCATCCCGCTACGCACAGCGCTACGGCGACACGCTCGTTGCTCTGGTGTTGTCGGGGCCGGTCATCGGCCGTCTCGACTTCGTCGAACAACTGCTGGCGCTCGACGAGATTCCTGATGTGCCCCTCGACGTCACCGTGTTGTCACGTGACCCGTCCGTTGGCGAGGCGTACGACGCAGATCCGCTGATTTGGCATGGTCCGTTCAAGAGGGCGACGCTGGAGGCAATCAGGAGGACCCTGGCGGCCATCGAAGCAGGTGGATCGATCGGTCAGCTGCCACTCCTTTGGATCCACGGCGCCGACGATCAACTCGTTCCGATCGAAGGGAGCCGGAGCGGTGTGGAAACGTTGTGCGGCGAGTCCTTCGAGAGCCACGAATACCAGGGAGCGCGACATGAGATCTTCAACGAGACCAACTCAGCGGAGGTCCTCGGCGACGTGGTGTCGTTCATCAACGGCGTTCTCGAGGACTTTTCATCAATGGGCGATCAACCGCGTCGGTATGCCGAATAGCCGCACCTTGGTGACGAGCGGACACTGTCGGTGAACTCCCTGAACCGATACCTCGACAGTCCGGACGGGCTCTCCAGTGGTGCGTTGTCGATAATGAACCTTGCGGCCATCGCCTTCGGTGAGAAGGGCTTCCACGGCACGTCCCTTCGCGACCTTGCTCGCGCCAGCGGCATGAGCCAGCCGGCCCTTTATCACTATTTTCCCTCGAAGCACGACCTGCTGGTCGCCATCAGCCAAGCCGCAGTCAACTCCCTCATCATCGCAGTGGACGAAGCGCTAGCGAACGGCCCCGACGAATCAGACGCGAAACTCGAGCGACTCGTGACTGCACATGTGCTTTGTGAGATACGTGTCGGCCGGCTGAGTTTCGTCGCCAACACCGAGGTGCGCAGCCTTGAACCGTACGCCCGCGACGATTTCGAAACGAAACGCGCCCACGTTCAGGGGATCTACGACCGCACCATCAGCGAGGGCGCGAAGTCGGGCGAATTCAAAAACCCCTACCCGGTCGAAACAGCGCGTGCTCTGGCCAGCATGTGCATTGCCGTGAACTCGTGGTATCGCGAGAACGGTACGCTCCCCCCGGAGACGATTGCACGGAGATACAGCCAAATTGCGCGCTTCGTCGTCGGACACCACGTTGGCTGAGTCAGCGTCTGCGTGTGACCCCCTCAAGACGGTTGAAATCG
>JANOYI010000435.1:0-11486 GCA_031428795.1 Ilumatobacteraceae bacterium
AACCTCGGCGAGCGACTGCGCAACAGCCCCGAACTGCAGCACAAGATCGACGCCTGGGTGCAACGGGCAGTGGGTTACGTGGTCGATCACTACCGCGGTGAAGTGGCAGAGATCATCAGCTCGACCGTGCAGAAATGGGACGGCAAGGCAACTGCGGAACGACTGGAATTGCAGGTCGGTCGCGACCTGCAATTCATCCGCATCAACGGCACCATCGTCGGCGGTCTCGCCGGCCTAGCCATCTACATCATCACCAAGTTCGTCTTCTAGCGGGAGGCTGCGCGGAGGTGCGCTACTGCGTCCTCGGACATCACGTCGATGACCACCGCCACTGGCTTCTTCGGGCCAGTGACGGCCTTCAATGCGCTGCCACCGGAAGCCGACGCTGGTAGGCGTGTGGTCAGCACGCCGAACCGAGCCGACGGGTCGGCCTCGCGCACTATCGCGCCCTTTGCGATCGCTCGCCACAACAACTCGATGCGTTGCGCGCCCGGGCGATTGGTCGTGCGCCCGCCAACTACTTCGAACCACCAGCGGCGGCCCTTCGCGTCCATGGCGGACAGCGTTGGCTGCACGCCAACCAGCACCTTCGTGCCATCGCTGATGTTGGTGAACCCAGCATCGCCCAACAACGACTTCGCCAAATCCTTCGCTGCCCAACCACCCTCCAACGGATCGGTCACGCGCCCCGACCCTGCAGCCAACTGCACCTGCGGCAGCGCCGACTCGAGTCCAATTCGGGTCATCGCCGCAGCCGCATACGCGGCATCGGTGTCGTACCCGATGAAGTGACGACCGGTGCGCACGGCAGCAACGCCGGTGGTGCCCGAACCCATGAACGGGTCGAGCACCAACTCACCCTCATACGTGTTCATGTGGATCAAACGCTCGGGCAACGCAATCGGAAACGGCGCTGGGTGCCCGACCCGCGCGGCGCTCTCCGGCGGAATCTCCCACACATCGACAGTCGCTTCCATGAACTCGTCGCGGCTCATCGTGCTCACCGACGGCAGGCCCCGCTTCAAGCGTTCCTTTGCATCGAGCGCCCGATCGAAGCGACCCTTGGAGGCGATGATCACCCGTTCGCTGAGGTCGCGCAGCACCGGATTTCCCGGCCGCTGAAAGCTGCCCCACGCACAGTTGCCCGCGGCCCCGCGCTGCTTGACCCACACCACTTCGCCGCGCAGCAGCAAGCGCAACTCGTCCTGCAAGATCGTGGTGACGTCGGCGGCAAGTGAGCGATACGGCCGGCGCCCGAGGTTGGCGACGTTGACAGCAATCCGGCCGCCCGGTTGCAACACACGAGCGCACTCGGCAAACACGTCGCGCAGCATCACCAGATACTCGACGTAGTTGGCTGGAATGTGGCCTTCGCCCAGCGCTTCCTCGTAGGCCTTGCCGGCGAAGTACGGCGGCGAAGTCACCACTAGCGCCACCGAGTTGTCGGCCACGTCGCTCATGTCGCGTGCGTCGCCAACAACTATGCGATCCACCACAGCGGTGGAACCAATGGTTGCGTCGGCGGAGATCTCGGGCGCGTTGAAACGCTCGTAGAACGGCGACGAATCATGGCCCTCTCGCTTGCCGACTCCGAACGCCGAAGTTCGGGTTCCGCCTTTTCGAGTCACGCGGGGTTCTCCTGCAGGGCTGCGCGCTGCATCCGCTCGACCGGCAAGTTGCGCATCTCGCGGTGGGTCAGGATCCAGAAGCGGTCGGTGAGAATCGCGTCCACCACTTCCGCAGCGATGCCGGCGGGGTCGACGCCGTTCTCCACGCCGTCGAGCAGCATTTTTTCGATGATCTGGCCCATCGGGCTGGTGGTCATCGGCGGCTCGGCGCCAAGGCGCTCCTGCCACTTCTGACCGGTCACCAGGTTGGTCTTCACGAAGCCAGGGCACAGCACGCTGACCCCGACCGGCGAGCCGGTGCTCTTCATCTCCAGAAACAGACCCTCGGTGATGGCGACGACCGCAGACTTGGTGGCGTTGTACGCCGCTGCACCGGGCACCGCGATCAGGCCAGCGATGGAAGCGGTGTTGACGATGTGCCCTTCACCCTGATCTTGCATGATCGGCAAGAAGGCGCGAACACCATGCACCACGCCGTACAGATTGATGCCGACCACCCATTCCCATGACGACATCGGGCCGGTCCACGGGTCGCCCTTGCCGGCGACACCGGCGTTGTTGCACAGCACGTGGGCACCACCGAAGCGATCGAGGGTCGCCTGCGCGAGGGCGTACACATTCGCCTCCAGGGAGGTGTCGCAGACGAACGGCAGCGCTTCTGCGCCGCCCTCGGTGAGCTCGGCCTCGACAGCGCGCATGGCGACCTCGTTGACGTCGGCCAGCACCACCTTCATTCCCTGCGCTGCAAAAGCGTGTGCCAGCGACCGACCAATCCCGCTGCCCCCACCAGTTATGACAGCAACTTTTCCGCTCAGGTTCTTCACGCGGCCACGTTACGCGAACCCCGTCCGCCCCCGCGCGATACGCGCCCGGAAGACCCAAGCGTTTGTGCACTTTTGAGTGCTATGCGCAGGCGGGTTCAAACGTCGCATCGGGACCGTGTTGATCCGCGCGAGGCTTTGCCATGGAGATCGAGCAGGAACTCAGCCGCTTCTACGATCCCGACGCCGAGCCGGGCCAACGATGGTGCATCGTCCTGCGTCACGCCGACGACGAGACGCGGGAGGAGTGGTACCTCGAGAAGCGCCTCGCCTACCGCGACCGCCACCTGGGCGACATCGTGGTGCCTCGCGACAAGCGCACGTTCACGACGGATCTCACGTCCGTCCCGCAGCTGTTCACCTGGCTCGTGCCGCGCACTGGCACACATCTCGCGGCGGCGCTGGTGCACGACGCACTCACCCCCCCGTTCAGCCAAGACGAAGAACCCGACTGGGTGATACCGCCCAACGCCGTCACGCAGCTGGAAGCCGACCGCGTGTTTCGAGATGCGATGGCCGACCTGGGCACGCCGCTCATCCGGCGCTGGATGGTGTGGAGCGCGGTCAGCATTCCGACAGCTTGGAGCGTGTCAAAACTGCGCGCCGGGCTCGGCTACCTCAGCCTCGTCGCGATCGCCGTTCTGGGTTGGTTCGCCACCATCGATCTCTTCGACCAGGGCGAGTGGCTGCCGTGGATGGGCGAGCAACGGTGGTACGTAGAACTGGCGACCGGCGGGCTCGGCGCCATGGTGATCCCGTTGATTCTCAGCGTGCTGTGGCCCAGCGGTCTGCGCAAAGCGGGCGCAATCGTCGGCGTTGCGCTTGCGGCCCTGTTGCACGTCACGATCGCCGTAGGCGCCGTCACGTTCGTCTACCAATTCGCCGAGTATCGGCTGGGCGTGTGGGCGCGGCCGAAGCGGTGGCTGAAGATCCTGCTCACCGTCGCTGCCGTAGCCGCGACGGTGCTCACCTACTGGATGTTCCGCCGCTACGAAGGCTGATCACTCCGCCTGTGAGCGATTACTCCGGACGGCCGTCGATCTCGGCTAGGACCTGCCCGATGATCTTGGTCGCCGTGTGCGGCTGAAGCTGGTCGCCACCTTCGGCCTCGGCGACCTCGTTGGCGAATGCCTGGATCGATGGGGTGCCACCGACGAGCACGTGGCGCAACGCTTCGGCGCTCGCATCGGCATCGTCGAGAGCGTCCACAGCGTCGGAGACGTGCTTCGGGTCCTCGGCCACGGCATGGACGACAGCCATCGCCTCCTCGCGACCTGATGCGGTGGAGACCGCTTCTCCGCGATCAGGGTGCTGCTGGGTGTCCCAAGCGGCAAGGGCTTCGATGTAGCCGCCCTCGCCCGGGCGAATGGTCAAGGTGGTCGGGCCCTCGACCGGCGGTGCGTCGCCAGTGCCGTCGATGCCCTCGACTACCGGGGCAGCAGGCACGGGCACCGTGAGCGAACCGTCTTCGTTGCGAGTGATTTCCATGCTGATGTCCATACACGCTGGTACCCGGGAGCGCCGCTAGATAGACCTCGGTTTCGCCTCGCTCGCTAGGGTGAGCAGCGATGTCATACCGGTACCTGTGGACTCCGTTGCAGCTGGGGCCGGTGACGGCGCGCAACCGCATCGTGTTCAGCGCGCACCTCACCAACTACGCACGCGACGGCAAGCCGACCGAGCAGCACGCCGCCTACTACGCGGCGCGTGCGGCTGGCGGCGCTGGCCTGATCATCACCGAAGAGCACAGCACGCACCCCACGGACTGGCCGTACGAAAAGCTGATCCACGGCTTTCATCGCGACGTGATTCCGGGCTACCGAGCCATCACAGAAGCGGTCCATCGCCATCGGGTGCCGATCTTCGCTCAGATCAACCACAACGGCGGCCAGGCCAGCAGCATGTACTCCCGCCTGCCCGTGTGGGCACCCTCGGCAGTCGCCGACCCGCTGTTCCGTGAGGTGCCGAAGGCCGTCACGCATGCCGAGATCGACGAGATCGTCGCCGGCTACGCACTCGTCGCCGAGCACTGCGCGGAGGGTGGGTTCGACGGCATCGAGCTGCAGTGCAGCCACAGCTCGATCGTGCGCGGCTTCCTCAGCCAGGCCACCAACAAGCGCACCGATGAGTACGGCGGCAGCATCGAGAACCGGGCTCGCCTGCTCGTTGAGATCGTGGCCGCCGTGCGCAAGGTCATCGGCACTCGCCTTGCGCTCGGCGTGCGACTGTGCGGCGACGAACTTATCGAGGGCGGCACCACCATCGACGATGCGGTGCGCATCGCGCAGATCGCCGAAGCCACCGGCCAGGTCGACTACATCAACACGTCGATCGGCGTCGCCACCGCCAGCCTGTTCATGATCGAAGCGAGCATGCACATTCCGCCCGGCTATGCGATGTTCATCCCCTCCGCGTTCCGCAAGGCGGTCGACCTGCCGATCGTTGGCGTCGGCCGCTTCAAGGACCCGCTGCAGGCCGAACGTGCACTCGCCGACGGCCACTGCGACCTCGTTGGTGTGGTGCGCGGCCAGATCGCCGACCCAGACTTCGCCGCCAAGGCCCGCGCCGGCGCGACCGATGAGATTCGGCTGTGCCTCTCGTGCAACCAGGAGTGCGTCGGCCGCATGGGCCTCAACCGCTGGCTGGGCTGCATCGAGAACCCACGCACGGGTCGCGAGGCCGAGCCGCTTCTCGGCATCACCCGCAAGCCGAAGAAGGTGCTCATTGTCGGCGCCGGTCCGGCCGGTTTGCAGGCCGCCATCTCAGCAGCACGCGCCGGTCACCACGTGACGGTCTGCGAGAAGGAGGCGCAGGCGGGCGGCCAGGTTCGCCTCGCGGCCAGCGTGCCCAACCGAGCCGAGTTCGGCGACCTGATCCGCAACCAACTCTCGGAGTGCGCCCGCCTTGGCGTCACCATCGAGTACGGCGTCGGCGTGTGGCCCGGCCTCATCGAGGAACGCAAGCCCGACCGTGTGATCGTCGCCATGGGTGCCGAGCCCAGTCGTCCATGGTGGGTTGCTGGCGACGCCGTCCAGGTGGCCGATGTGAGGGAAGTGCTCGACGGTTCAGCTGAACCGTTTGGTCATGTCGTGGTCGTCGACGAGATCGGTTTTCACCACGCCACATCCGTTGCTGAGCTCCTTGCGGATCGGGGCTGCACCGTCGAAATCGTGACGCCCGGTATGGTCGTCGGCCAGGACCTGGGCATCACGCTGGACATGGAAAACTGGTGGATGCGGGCTGGCGCGAAAGGCATCGTGCAGACCACCGATTTGGTGCCGATGGGCTTTACCGGCGGCGAGCTGACCCTGCTGCACCACCCCACCGGCACCAACCAAACCCGCCACCCCGACTGGGTGGTCCTGGCCGTGCCCCCCAACCCCGTCGAGTGGCTCTACAACGACCTGAAAGCGGCCGGAGTATCCGTGCAGCGCGTAGGCGACTGCCTAGCCCCAAGAAGAGCCCACGCCGCCGTAGTTGACGGCGAGCGCGCCGGCGCCCTCGTCTAGCTCGCGCTGGCCAGGTTTTAGGGTGAACGCAGCCGAATCGGGCAGACTGGGGGGCGTGAGTACTCCACTTGTTGCGGTCGTGATGGGGTCGGCCAGCGACTGGTCGACGATGAGCAAGGCCGTCGACGTGCTGACCGAGTTCGGCATTGCTCACGAGACGCAGGTGCTGTCCGCACACCGCATGCCCGACGAGATGTTCGCCTTCGCCCAGGCGGCCAACAATCGCGGCCTGCGGGCCATCATCGCCGGCGCTGGCGGGGCTGCTCACCTGCCCGGCATGCTCGCCTCCAAGACCACGGTGCCGGTACTCGGCGTACCCGTCGCCAGCCGTCACCTCAATGGCGTCGACAGCCTGCACTCCATTGTGCAGATGCCTGCGGGAGTACCCGTTGCCACGTTCGCCATCGGTGAGGCCGGCGCCACCAACGCAGCGCTGTTCGCCGTCTCGCTGCTGGCCGCCACCAACCCCACCCTCGCGACCGCACTCAACGACTACCGCCGACGCATGCACGACACCGCCGCAGCCAGCGAACTCCCACCGCCCGCATGACGGACAGCACCAACGCACCCGACAACCAGATGATCAAGCCACCAGCGATGCTGGGCATCCTCGGCGGCGGTCAATTGGGTCGCTACTTCGTGATGGCCGCCCGCACGATGGGGTACCGCACCACCGTCCTCGAGCCCGACCCGCACGCGCCCGCCGGCAAGGTGGCCGACGTGCACATCGTCGCCGCCTACGACGACCCTGCGGCGCTCGACCAACTAGCAGCCACCTGCGCGGTCGTGACCACCGAGTTCGAGAACGCGCCCGCGGCCGCAATGGAACGCCTCGCCGTTCACATCCCAGTCCGCCCATCGGCGTCGGCCATTGCGATCACGCAGGACCGCGTGGCGGAGAAGCAGTTCCTCGTCGACATCGGGGTCGCGGTGGCTCCGTACATGCTGGTCGACACCGACGACGACATCGAGACCGCGGCCACCTTCAAGTTCCCGGCGATCCTGAAGACCGCTCGCCTCGGCTACGACGGCAAGGGGCAAGTGCGCTGCGCAACGTACGCCGACCTGGCCCCCGCGTGGGAACAGCTGGGCAACGTCGCCTGCGTACTCGAGCAGCGGATGAACCTCACGCGCGAGCTGTCAGTCGTGATGGCCCGCAGCGCTGATGGCACCACGGCATGCTTCCCCGTCTCCCAGAACCAGCACGTCCACGGCATTCTCGATGTCACCTACGCCCCCGCGAATCTGCCCGGCACGGGTCACGCCGATGCAGCCGAGCTGTGCATCTACATCGCCGAGGAGCTCGGCTTCGTTGGTGTGATGGCCGTCGAGATGTTCGTCGTCGGCCAAGACGTGTTGGTCAACGAGCTGGCCCCGCGCCCACACAACAGCGGCCATTACACGCTCGACGCCTGCATCAGCTCACAGTTCGAGCAGCAGGTGCGAGCCATCTGCGGCCTTGCGCTGGGCGACACGAAACTGCTCGTTCCCGGCGTGGCGATGGTCAACCTGCTGGGCGACCTCTGGGCCAACGGCGAGCCGAAATGGGAGCAAGCGCTGCAGCACGGGTCGGCACACCTCCACCTCTACGGCAAGGCCGATCCGCGGCCCGGGCGCAAGATGGGGCACCTCACCGTGACCACCGGGACAGCAATGGGTGCCACCAGCCTGGCCAGGCGAATCCGCAAGCAACTGACCGCCGGTTAGCCTGCCCGAATGACTGCACAGGCGGCGCTGATCGGTGGCGTGTTCAGCTGGATCAGCGACCTGACTGACCGATTGGCGGACTGGTCGGCCAACTGGTGGTTCCTCGGCGTGATCTTCATCATCGCCCTGCTCGACTCCGTGATCCCCATCGTGCCCAGCGAAACGACCGTCATCATCGGCGGCGTCGCGGTCGCCACCGGCGACGCCCCGTACCCGCTGATTGCGGTCATCGTCGCTGGTGCCGCTGGCGCATTCATCGGCGACAACATGGCGTACACGATTGGCTACACATGGTCGGACAACTTCGAGCGCCGCGCCCAACGCAAGCCCAAGTTCGCAGCCAAGCTGCTCTGGGCACGAACTCAGATCCACGAGCGCGGTGGCCTCTTGCTGATCACGGCCCGCTTCATTCCGGGCGGCCGAACCGCACTCACCCTTGCAAGCGGCATCACCCGTCAGCCGCGAGCATGGTTCGTGCGGTGGACGTTCATCGCTGCCACCATCTGGGCCACCTACGCAGCGGGCCTCGCTCGCATCGTGGGCGAACCATTCGCCGATGATCACACCAAGGCGTTCTGGATTGCGTTCGGCACCGCGTTGGGAATCAACGTGCTGATCGAGGCCGTCCGCCATTTCGTGGGAAAGGGCTCGCGAGAAGCTCCCGGGGCGCGATCAGAGGACCCAGCACCGACCTGATCACCACGTCGAGGCCACCGATAGATTTCCGACGTGCAGCTTCACCTCGCACAGCTCAATGTCGCCACCCTCCGCCAGCTGGTCGAGCCACTGCATGCGGCTCAGCCTGGGAGCCCTACCCGCTGCACCAAACAGGCGAGGAATCGCAGACCATTAGTGTCCTGCTGGCTGACCGATGTTCCCGCCTTCACCTCGAACGCAACTACCCGTCCGTCGAGCGCCTCGAGCACCACGTCGACCTCGTGTCCGTCGCGGTCTCGAAAGTGGAACATCTCCGCCAATGTCTCGGACCAACCCAGCTGCTTGCGAAGTTCGCCAACAACGAAGGTCTCCATCAACGGACCAATCATCGGACTACGGCGCAGCGCATCATCGCCCAGGTTGCACAGCGCTGCACCAAGGCCCGAGTCGACCAGGTGGACCTTAGTCTTAGAGTGACGGGCCAGTCGAGCGGTCAGATTTTGAGAGTACGCCGGCAAGCGATGTACGAGGAAGACCCGCTCCAGTAGCTCCACGTACGTACTGACTGTGACTCGGTTCGCTCCGAGGTCGTTGGCGAAGTCGGCCAGATTGGCCAACTGCGCCGTTCGAGCAGCACATGACGACAGAACTCGGCGGAGCAACAACGGGTTGCGGAGATCGACCAGTTCGGGAGCCTAACGTGCATTTGCGGCTCATCTAGCGAACATAATGCGACCCAACAAGAGCACAGACTGCGGACGACAAGAGGTGATACTGAAACTCAAACGCCAAAACAGCTGGCATACGTCAGACTCTCGCAATGGAGAGCTTTGATCCGTTGCACTCGTTCGGGCCGGAGGCCGCCGCGCGCTACGACGATCAGTTGCGCGGCGATGAGGACGTTGCCGCCGGGTTACTCGCCGCACTAGCGACCGACAGGCGCGCACTGGAGTTCGCGGTCGGCACCGGCCGCATTGCCCTACCACTGGCCGATCGTGGAGTAGCAGTCGACGGGATCGAACTGTCGGCTGCGATGGTCGACCGACTGCGAACGAAACCAGGAGGCGAGCAGTTGCGGGTCACGGTCGGCAACACGGCCTAGCTACTTCTGCTTGATCGCCTGCAGGCTGAGCAGGTTGAACGGTTCGGTGTCGATCTCGGCCAGCTCCAGCTCGCCAGCGAGGACGGCCCGCTTCCACTCCTGGTGATCGGGCTCCATTGCATGGAACTCGGGCATCACATGCTCTGCGAACAGCTCCAGCGCTTCGCAGATGTGCTCGTGGCGGTTACGCCCGGCCTGGTTCAACAAGATGATCTGGTCGACCCCTGATTCAGCGAAGCGATGCAAGCGCTCGCGGATGGTGTCGGGCGAACCAATCAGCCCGCCGTGCTGCGCCTTCTGCCCGGCGGGTGATGCCTTCCAGCCGAGGTATTCGTCCCACAAGCTGGTGGTGCCCGGCACCACCGGCCCGTGGTCGTTGTAGAACCGCAGCGCGAACTGGAAGAACGAGCTGCCGTCCGCACGAGCCTGTGCTTCCTCGTCGGTCGACGCACACATGAACTGGCTCACCACCGCAATATTCGGGTTGGTCGCGTACGGGCCGAGCGGGTCGAACCGTTTGGTGTACGAGTTGTAGTAGGCGTGCACCCAGGCCTGCGCTGCATTGGCGCTGACGAACTGGAAGCCCAACGCGCCCAGACCGCGACGGCCTGCCATCTCGATCGTTTCGAGTTGACTGCACGCCACCCAGAGCGGAGGGTGCGGCTGCTGGCGTGGCTTCGGGATGACGTTGCGCAGCGGAAAGTCGAAGTACTTCCCGTGGTACTCCCAGCCTTCCTCCGAGAACATCGGCATCAGGCAGCGCATCGCGTCCTCCCACACCTCGCGCTTGTCACGAAAGCGTCGATCGAACGGGTGCAGCTCGGTGACACTGCTGCCCTCACCAACACCCAGTTCCACCCGTCCGTGGCTGAGCAGGTCGAGCGTGCTCACCCGCTCGGCCACACGAGCCGGGCTGTTGGTCGTCAGCTGGACGATGCCGTGGCCGAGGCGAATACGCTTCGTGCGCTGGCTGGCCGCACCGAGGAATACCTCTGGAGCCGACGAGTGGCTGTACTCCTCCAGGAAATGATGCTCGACTTCCCAGGCGTAGTCGTATCCGAGGCGATCGGCCAGCTCGACTTGATCGAGCGCGTTGTTGAGCAAGTGGTACTCGTCGTCTGGGCCCCACGGCTTGGGCAGCTGCAACTCGTAGAAGACACCGAACTTCACGTCGACGACCCCCATCGCTTCGGATTGCGTCCGAACCTACCAACGCTGACACCGCCGCCACGACGCGGACACGGGCGCCGCATCTCTGACCGACACCGCACTCTTGGACGGAAAAACGGCCGAACCCGCCCCTGAGGGCGGGTTCGATCAGATTCAGTTGAGCAAGAACTACCAGCGGTAGTGAGCGAAAGCCTTGTTGCTCTCGGCCATTTTCTGCATGTCGTCGCGCTTCTTGATGCTGGCACCCAAGCCGTTGCCGGCATCGAGAATTTCGCCGGCCAGGCACTCGGCCATGGTCTTCTCACGTCGGGCACGACTGAAGTCGACCAACCAACGCACCGACAGGGTGCTGGCACGGCGAGGACGAACCTCGACCGGCACCTGGTAGGTGGCGCCACCGACGCGACGGCTACGCACCTCGAGCGGGGGCTTGATGTTGTCGACAGCACGCTTCAGGGTGGCGATGGGCTCGGCGCCCGACTTCTCTTCCACCATCTTCAGCGCGTCGTACACGATCTTCTCGGCAACGGAGCGCTTGCCGTGCAGCATGACCTTGTTGACCAGCTGGGTGACGAGCAACGAACGATAAATGGCGTCGGGCATGAGCTCGCGACGCTGGGCAGGACCTTTACGGGGCATGTTCTTCGTGTCTTTCCGGGTCTCGGTCTTACTTGGCCATCTTGGCGCCGTAGCGGCTGCGGGACTGCTTGCGGTTCTTCACGCCGGCTGCGTCGAGCGCGCCGCGGATGATCTTGTAGCGCACACCGGGAAGGTCGCGCACGCGGCCACCACGCACGAGCACGATGCTGTGCTCCTGCAGGTTGTGGCCCTCGCCGGGGATGTAGGCGGTGACTTCGACACCAGAGGTGAGCCGCACGCGGGCCACCTTGCG
>JANOYI010000436.1:0-3071 GCA_031428795.1 Ilumatobacteraceae bacterium
TTGACCAACGGGCCAGCGGTGGTGCCACGCACCAGTGAATCGTCGATCATGACCACTCGTTTGCCGGCCAGGTTTTCGCTGAGCGCGTTGAACTTCAACGCAACGCCGCGCTCGCGCAGGTCCTGCGTGGGCTCGATGAAGGTGCGGCCGATGTAGCGGTTCTTGATCAAGCCGTCGTTGTGTTCGATGCCGGTCTGCCGGCTATAGCCGATGGCGGCGGGAATCGAGCTGTCGGGCACCGGGATGACGACGTCGGCGTCGACACCAGATTCCATCGCCAGCTGCTCGCCCAACCGTTGGCGCACATGGTGCACGTTGCGGCCGCTCCACACGCTGTCGGGTCGGCTGAAGTACACGAACTCGAACGTACAGCGAGCTGGTGTGGCGCTGGGCGTGAGGGCCTGGCGGCGGGTCATCTCCGCGCCATGAAGCGTGACGATTTCGCCGGGCTTGACCTCGTCGATCTCCACGCAGCCCAGCGTGTTGAGAGCGCACGTCTCAGATGCAACTGCGTACCCGCCATGCGGTAGGCGGCCCACACTGAGGGGTCGGAAACCCCACGGATCGCGAGCCGCGATGACTCGATCATTGACCAGAATGACCAGCGAGTACGCGCCCTTCCATGCGGGCAGCGTGCGCTCGACTCGGTCTTCCCACGTGCGCCCGCCAGCGGCGGCCAGCATGAGTGTGAGCACCTCGGTGTCGCTGGTGGCGGTGAGGCCGAACCCTTTCGCCAGCAACTCTTCGCGCAGCGCGCCGGCGTTGACCAAGTTGCCGTTGTGGGCGACGGCCAGTGGGCCGTGCATCGTCTCGACCAGGAACGGCTGGTGGTTGCGGTGAGCGTTCGCGCCGGTGGTGCTGTAGCGCGTGTGGCCGATGGCGTGGTAGCCGGTGAGGGTGGCCATCGTGGCTGGCGTGAACACGTTGGCCACGAGGCCGGTGTCCTTGTGGCACCGCACACGGCTGCCATCGCTGACGGCGATGCCGGCGGCTTCCTGACCGCGATGCTGCAGAGCGAAGAGTCCGAAGAACGCGAGCTGGGCGATGCCCTCACCGTGGGGAGTGGACACGCCAAAAACGCCGCACTCCTCCTTCGGGCCTTCGTCGTCGGCCAGATTGAGGCCCTTCGAGCGAATGTGGACAGGTGTTTCAGGAAACATGCAGGTGCTCCAGAATGCGAGGGCCGACGGGGTAGGCGCCAGGCTGGAAGGTGGTACCGGTGAGTCGTTCGTATGCGTCGATGTAGCGGGCGCTGGTCTCTTGCCAGACCTCGTCGGGCAGCGCCGGCGGTGGGCCTTCGCCGCGGTAGCCGGTGGCCAGCAGTGCACGTCGCACTACTTCCTTGTCGAGGCTTTCCGGCTCTTCTCCGGCGGCGAGCCTGGCCTCGTAGGTCTCGGCAATCCAGTAGCGGGATGAGTCCGGGGTGTGCATTTCGTCGATCAACATCAGTCGGCCGTCGTCGTCCAACCCGAACTCGTACTTTGTATCCGCAAGGATCAAACCTGCGTTCGCGGCGACCTGCTGGCCGCGTTGGAACAGTCGCAGTGCGGCCTCCACCGTGTCGCCCCACAGCTTCGACGGTACGAGGTTGCGCGACATCACCTCGGCGACGGTCAGCGGCTCGTCATGCCCACCATTCTCGGCCTTGGTGGTCGGCGTGACCAACGCATACGTGAGTGCTGTGTTCTTGCGGAGGCCGTCGGGGAAAGGGTGGCCGTAGATGGTGCGAGCCCCGTCGGCGTACTGCTGCCAGAGCGAAGTGGACGTGACGCCGGTGATGTATCCGCGGACGACGACCTCTACCGGCAACGGAGTCGCGTTGCGGGCGATCAATACGTTTGGGTCGGGCACTGAGACGACATGGTTGGCCACGATGTCGGAGGTCTGGGCGAACCACCATGCAGCCAGCTCGTTGAGCACCTGACCTTTGTACGGCACCCCGGCGATGACACGGTCGAACGCACTCAGCCGGTCGGTGGTGACGAACAGGCGGTTGCCGTTCTCCAGCTGATAACTGACGCGCACCTTGCCGTCGCGGCGGTCGGGGAGTGCTAGATCGACGTCGAGGAACGGTTGCATTACATGCCCTCCACGTAGCGAACACCCTGTTGGAACAGCCCAAGGCCGAGGCCCGTGGCTGTACCGCGAGCGTGCCGCGGATGCTGGCGGCCGATGACGTGATTCTCGGGGTGCGGCATCAACCCGAGGACCAATCCTGTCTCGTCGCACACGCCGGCAATGTCGCCGGCCGAACCGTTCGGGTTGCTATGGCCGTTGTGCGTCGAGTATCGCAGCGCTACCTGGCCGTTGGTCTCCAGCGCGGCGACGTCTGGGTTCACGTAACGACCTTCACCGTGGGCGATGGGGCACTCGATCGGCTCCAGATCGCGAGTCCAGATGCTCTTGCTGGCGGGCGCCTCCATACGAATCCATTCGCACTGGAAGTGACCGCTGGCGTTGTGCCCAAGCGCCCCGGGCAGCAGGCCGGCACCGGTGAGTACCTGAAAGCCGTTGCAGATGCCGATGACCGGTCGACCGAGATCCACAAAGCGGGAAAGCACGTCGCCCAAACGGTCGGTGACAGCCAACGACCACATGCGCCCGGCGCCCAACGCATCGGCGTAGCTGAAGCCGCCGGCCAGGACCAGCATCTGCATTTCGCGCAGCAGGGGTGCAGGGTTGGCGACCAACTCCTCGAGCAGCATGATCTGTGGGTCGGCGCCCGCTAGTTCCAAGGCGTATGAGACATCGCGGTCGCGATTGGTGCCAGGGGCGGCCAAGACCATTGCGCGTGGACGGCTCATCGCTGGGAGCCCTTGAACGCATTCAACAACGCATCCAATTGGACGCTGCCTACTCCTGCGATGCGCAGCTCCGTATCAGTGACGACTTCGCCCAGCACGACCGCCGGCTCACCGAGTGCATCAAGAAACCATGCGACGTCGCCCGGGCTCACTTCGCACACGAATCGCCCAGTGGATTCGCTGAACAATGACGTGATGAGGTCAGTATGGGGCAGGGTGTCGACGGAGGCGCCGAGGCGGCCGCCGATGCACATCTCCGCGAGCGTG
>JANOYI010000437.1:0-13933 GCA_031428795.1 Ilumatobacteraceae bacterium
GATCAGGTGCCGGGACGGCTGACGCCGACGACGGTGCCCCAGTTGACTGCCTTCAGGCGTACGACCGAGCCGGTGTTGGGAGCGTCGATCATCATGCCGTTGCCGACGTAGATGCCCACGTGGCTGATCGGTGAATAGAAGAACACCAAGTCGCCGGCCTGCGCTTGGTCCTTCGGAACCCTAGGGTTGGTGGCGTACTGGCGACCGGACTGGTGGGGAAGTGAGACTCCGGCCTGCGCCCATGCGTACATGGTGAGACCGGAACAATCGAACCCTACGCCCGGCACGGATTTGAACGCAACGTAAGGAACGCCGAGCTGGGTGTACGCAGCAGCGACGGCGATTCCGGCTTTGTCGGAGGCCGGCGGCGGCTGCGGGACGACCGGCGTCGGCGCAACAACCGGAGTGCTAGGCGCAGGAGCAGCAACGGTGCCGCCGCCAGAGGTAGGAACCGCTGTCGTGCCACCGCCACGAGGCGCTGCGGGCGCTGGGGCAGCAGTATTGGAAGCGGTGTTCGAGGCAGTACTGGCGGCACTATTGGCAGACGCGGCATTGGCGGCAGCTTGGGCCTCTGCTGCAGCGACGGCTTCCGCGGCCTTCTGAGCCCGCAGCTCCATTTGGCGCTCGGCCTCTTTCTGCACCAACTCGCCGTACTTTGCCTTCGCTTCGGCGGCCTTCGTGGTGTATTCCTCGATCAACTTCTCGCCCTCGGCCAGCTTCGTATCGAGGTACGCGACCAGGTCGGCGGCTTCCTTCTCCTGCCGCTCCAGCGTGGCAACCTCGGCGTCGAGCGTGCGCAGCACCGAGTCGAGTTCGTCGGCGGTGCCGTCGCCGGTATCGAGGGCGATGGACGACAACGCGTCCATCTGCTGGGCGTCGTTGTAGCTGGTTGCCGACGTGAACAACGGACTGAGGCTCATCGAATCGCCGCCAACGAACCGGTTGACGGCAATTTCCGTCATCGTTTCCTGAAGGACCGTCAGCTTGGCGTTCTCGCCGGCGACCTTTTCCCGACTTTCAGCGATCTCGATCTCAAGTTCTGCCTGCTCGTCCTTTGCGCCGCCATACTCCTCGTCGAGCGTGGCGATGCGCTCGGTCAACCGGTCGAGTTCAGCAGCGAGCTGCTCGACGACCTGCTCTTGGTCGCTGACACCGCTGGCGCCGACTGTGGGCATGCCAGCGAAAAGGCTGGTGATCGCAATGGCTCCCACCACGACGCGGGCCGTCAACCGGCGGGAATCAATCATGACGGAAAGACTACCAATATGACAGTTGTATTGCGAGTCTCTCGAAATTGGCCTTGATTCATGACATCTCTCCCGCATCTCTCACGGCAGCAACGGCACCATGACGGCCGCCAAGAACGGCGCGAAATACGTCGAAGCTGTGGCGGAAATGTGGTTGTTGTCGCGGTACAGGATCATGTTGCCGATGATCACGGGGCATTCCCAGGTGCCGCACAGCCAGTCGCTGACCGACACAAAGCTGGCGTCGTTCTCACGGGCGACATCACGTTCCAGCTCCACTCTCGAGACATCAACGGACTCCTCACGGGGAGCAATGCATCCGCGAACGTTGCGCGGCTGGTTGGAGAGGCAGTTCGGGATCTGGTGAATGGGCAACGGGGTGTCGCCGATGATCAGCAACTCTTCGGTAGTGGGGCGCACCTGTTCCAGCGTCGCCGTCAGGCCTCGACGCCACACGTCGTCAGAGTCAAGTCCCACATCCGAGCCGCCCGGGTCGTACGGGGCGGACGACATGACGACCATGGTCGGCTTGGCGGCCACCAGTTGCTCGACCACTTTGGAACGCCACACCACGCACTCCGGGTCCAGGAACGTTCTACGAATCCGCACATCAGCCGTGGGGCAGCCACTCTTCGCGAACACGATGAGCTTCCAGCGGCGGGTATTGGCCAGTTCCTCCAAGGCGGGAAACCACTGCGCCGCATGCGAATCGCCGAACAGCGCAATCACCGTTGTCGATGTCAGGTCGCCGTATTCGCAGACCTTCGGCTCGATCGAACCGTCCTTGAGCATGCAGCCGTCGTTGTAAACCCACGGCTTGTCGGAGCGAACGCCCTGAACGGTCGGATCCACATTCGACGGCACCTCCGTGATCTGCGCACCCTCGGTGAGTGCAACCAGCTGCGCCGCGAGCAGGTCGTCCAAGGGCACCAACGGCGGCAGCGGTGCCAGCGTTGTGGTTGGCCCGGGGACAGTGGTGCTTCCCACCAGCGCTCCATCAGACGAACCTTCGGTCACGATGCCAGAGGTTGCGACGGCCTGCGGCAACGTGACGGGAGCGGCAACCCCTCCACCTTCGATGTCCTGTGGCAGATTGATCATGACGACGGCAGCAAGTGCGCCAACTGCGACCAGCGAGGCACCAAGCGTCAGGCTGCGCCGCGGCACTGCGGCCAGCCACTGCGATTGCCGAACCGGGTTCTCCAGGTAGTTGAACGACAGCGCCGCAGCACCGACCGACGCAGTCAGCACCGCAACTCGCACCGGCGCTGAGAGCGGACCGAACTCGGCATTGATCAGCACCAGCATTGGCCAGTGCCAGAGGTAGATGCCGTACGAGCGCTGACCAACCCACACCATCGGCCGCATGCCGAGGTACGCGGCGGGTTCATTGAGGTGCCCACTCCCGGAGGCAGCGATGATGACCGCCGTGGCCACAACCGGCAGCAACGCTGCATACCCGAGGTTCATCGTGTCGTCGTAGGTGACGACGCAGTAGCCGATGATGAAGAGACCAAACCATGCCGCTGACGCCCGCACCGTCGGCGACAAACGCAGCACGGCGCTGCCGGTGAGGGCGAGCATGGCGCCCGCAATCAACTCCCAGGCACGGGTGGGTAGCAGGAAGAACGTCGGCGTTCGGGCCCACTCGGCGAACCACACGAAGGCCAGAAGTGATTGGAGGAAGAGGCCGGCCATGATCGCCAGCGCGTACCGACGCGTGTACCAGCGCACCCGCGACAGCGCGTAGAGCAGCACCGGCCACACCATGTAGAACTGTTCCTCCACCGCCAGCGACCAGAAGTGCAGCAACGGCGTGGGCATCGATTGGCTGACCACGTAGCCATCGCCCATGGCGAACTTGATGTTGATGATGAACCCGCTGGCCCACAGCGCGTCATTGGCCAAGTCTGCCTGCGACAGCGGGTCGAGCATGAAACGCCCGGCGATCAGGGTGACGATCACGACCAGCAACGACGCCGGCAGCAGACGCCTGGCGCGCCGACCCCAGAACCTCGGCAGCGCACGACTGCCATGCAGCAACAGGTCCTTCATCAGCAGCGACGTGATCAGGTAGCCCGAGACGACGAAGAACACATCGACACCGAGGAATCCACCGCTCGTGGGTCCGATATCTGCGTGGTACAGCAGGACGACGACGACGGCAACGGCGCGCAGCCCCTCGATGTCGCGGCGAAAGCCGGTGGGCATGTCGTCGGCCAGCGCCTGCTCGGCGGTGGTCGCGGTCGCCAAGGTGCTGGTCTGCTCGCCCGTCTCCTGCGTAGTCATCGACCTGGACCCATCCTGCACTCGACGACCGCCTTCCCCAGCGGCCACCAGTTGCAAGAGCGTAGTCGTGGGTCGCCCGGGTGGGCGGTCTCCGCCTCCGGGCCGCGTCGCTACGCGCTGAGTGCCAGATGCTGCGGAATCCGCCGGCGAAGTGCCAATGAGCCCAGAACACCGGCGATCGACGCACCCAGCGGTACGAGCCACCGACCAGAGTACGTGGGTATCAGTCACTCAGCAGCGTCAATTCGCGATACTGCGCACCGCATGTTGCACCACGACACACGCGCCGGCCTCACCATCGCCGACACCGTCGCATCGTTCACTCGGTCGACGCCATGGGAGCTCATCGACGAATTGCACTTGCGCTTCGATGCGTTCCATCCGCAGGGTATGGCTCGGGTGGGGTCCACCTGGTGGGTGTCCACGGTCGACATCGATAGCCGTCGCGGCCTTGTGCTTGCGATAGACGCCGACGGACAGTTGGCCGAGCAGATTCCGGTTGGCGACGAGTTGCGTTACCACCCTGGCGGGATGGACTTCGATGGTGAGGCGTTCTGGATTGCATGTGCCGAGTACCGACCGAATTCGTCGGCAACCATCTACCGCATGACGCCCGGCGGCCAACCGGAGCACGTCTTCGAAGTCGACGACCACGTCGGCGCAATCGCGCGATGCGGCCGCGCGGGCGACCTCGTCGGATGGTCGTGGGGATCGCGGCGGTTCTATCGCTGGTCAACCGACGGCCGACTCTTGGCTGCCGCTGTCAACCCTGGCTTCTTCGTCGATCATCAGGACTGCCAGTGGCTGAACTCCGGTCATCTGCTGTGCGGTGGCGTGGCCGAAGTCAGTCTCGCTCACGGTCGTGGCTGGCTCGGTGGCATCGGGCTGCTGCGCGCCGAGGACCTGGTCATGACCCGGGAGGTCCCGTTCCCGCGATATCAGGTGAGTTCAGGGCGGGTGGATACGCACAACCCAATCTGGTCGGAGATCCGCGACAACCAACTGATCGTTCACTTGCTGCCCGATGATGGGCACGGCACGATTCTTTCTTACGCAACACCGCTCGTCGGTCGGCCGAGCTGAGCGCCCCGGCTGCTCGTTGGTTCGGCGACCACAGCCTCGTAGAGCTGGACGAACTCGGCCGCAGCCGATGCCCATGAGTACCGCTCCTTTACAAACCTCGCTGCCCGCCGACCGCGTGCTGCCCTTGCCAACGGGTCTGACACGGCCTCAGCGAGGGCCTGCGTTATGGCCGTTATGTCGTCCGGCGGAACCATCCAACCTGTCGGACGGGAAGGGTCGACATTGATGAAGGCAAGCGGTCCACCAGTGTTGGTTGCAATCGGTGGCAACCCGGCCGACATCGCTTCCAGGTACACGAGGCCAAATGGCTCGTCGACGGAGGGCGCGGCGAAAACGTCGCTACAGGCGAGCGCTTCAGAGAGGTCGGAGTGGTCGCGCCAGCCAACAAAAAACACCCCTTGCGCGCCGAGCCGTTGCACCGTGTCGTGGGGGTGCTCGCCCTCCCACTCGCCCGGATAGCCGCCGACGATCACCAACACAGCTGGGCTGCCGGTGGTGCAACGCATTCTGTGGTGCGCCTCGATGAGCAGCTGAAGCCGCTTGAAGCGAAGGAAGCGACCGGCGTACAACACAACCGGAACCGGCAACCCGCTGTCATCGACGAACGCCGAAAGATCCTCCGCCGTGTAGCGCAATGAACCTTCTACCCCGCCGGGCCGCCAGCCACGCGGATCGTCGACCAACCACCGCTGCCACCGGTCCAGCCGCTCAGCAAGGGTCATCGCCCGAGGTGCGAACACATCGGTATCGACACCATTCGCAATCGTCACCACGCGCTGCACAGCAACCGGCAGCAGGTCGAGGGCGAGTTGATGGTCCATCGCTGAAACCGTCACCACACGCGCCGACCGCTGCGCCCACAGCCGCATTCGATCCGACCAGCGACATCCGCTGTGGGCCGCTTCGTTTGCAGCAAGCATCTTCAGTTCGGTGCCGTGCAGATGGGTGACCACTGGAACCTGCGGCCACAGTTGCTGGACGGCCTCGTGCAGCGGCGTGAGGTGGTGGAGGTGCACCACAGTCGGCATCGCTGCGCACCGGTCGGCAAGGAAGCGTTTCCAGCTGCCGACCTGGCGCTCGAACGCAGCATCGTCCAGGCGAGCGAAGACGCGATCAGGCACCCCCGGCTTGTCCTCGTATGACGCATGCATCGGGACCTTCGCCGCCATCGGGTCGAGCCCGGCCTGCCACGCCTGCAATGCCGGGCTGTAGTCCAAGGAGGCCAACCGCACATTGGCGAAGAATCGACCGGCGTGCGAGAGCTCGCGCTCCGAGCCCAGCGAACCAGAAAACACCGTCGGCTCCCACCGCGTACCGACAAGCGCTCGGGAGAGATAGCGAGCCACCTGGGCGCTGCCGCCGCGTGGATAGAAGTAGAAGCCCATTGCAGCGTTCTGACTATCCGACGAAACCATCTGTTCACCGTACGGACACCCCACCCGAAACACAAGAGCGAGTCGCCGTGATCAGTGGCCGTGACCGTGACCGTGATCGTGGCCGTGCGGCATTTCCCCGATGACAAAGTCGTGATGGTCATCGTGCTGGATCCCCTGCAGGGTGATTCCAAACGTTTGCAGCAACATTGTTGTGTTCAACACATCCTGCGGCGCGCCCTGGGCGATGATGCGTCGGTTCAACAGCAGCACCTGGTCGCAACCGGACGCTTCCCCGATGTCGTGCGTGGCGGTGATCACGGCGGCGCCGCGGGCGAGTGCCATCTCTACTAGCTCCCGGTAGCGCTCTCGGCCCGCCACATCAAGCCCGCCGGTTGGTTCGTCGAGGACCAGCAGATCGGCTTCACGCGCCATCACCTGCGCGAGATAGACGCGCTGTTGCTGCCCGCCCGACAGCGAGCGCAGCGGCTCGTCAGCGAGGTGTGTGACCTCCATGTGCGCCATTGCGTCGCGCACCAGTTGCCGGTCGCGGGCGGTCGTTCGCCCGAGCAGACCGAGTTCGGCGAAGCGACCCATTCGTACGACTTCGATCGCACGGATTGGCACGACGAATCGAGCAGTGTGCGCCTGGCCGAGATACGCAATCTGCTTGGGACGCGTTCCGGGCTGACCACCCAGCACTGCGAGCGAGCCGGTCACCGGCGGTATGAGTCCGAGGATCGTTTTCAGCAGCGTCGACTTACCCGAACCATTGGTGCCAACGAGCGCCAGCGATTCGCCTGGCTGCAGCGTGAGCGAAATGCCTTCCACGATCGGCTCAGCGCCGTAGCCGACGGTGAGAGCGCTGGCGACCAATGGAATCGTCATGCGGCACCAACAGTGCGTGCGGAGGAAGGCTTTCGAGTCGACGGCGCGACCCTTCGAACCACCAGCTGGGCGATGAGCACCACGAAGAACGCACAGACAGTGACGAACACAACGGTTGCGCCGGCAGAGGTGTCGTAGTGGTAGCTGACCAGCAGTCCCACGTACACCGACGTGGCACCGATGCCGACTGCCCACGCGATCATCGCCCAAATTCGCCGAGCCAAAAGCGCCCCGGCGCTGGCAGGCGCGATCAGCATTCCGAATACCAGCAACGTCCCCACGGCCTGAAAGCTGACCACGACTGTGGCAGCCACCATGACCAGCATGATGGCGTGATAGCGACGAGATGGGAAGCCCGACACATCGGCCTGCTCAGGGTCGAAGCACAGCAACAGGAACGGCCGATACAGCAGCGCAACGCACGCCGAGATGATCACAGCCGCGACGACGAGTACCACGATGTTCGAGCCACGAATGCCCAGGATTTCGCCGAAGAGAATGCGGATGATGTCACCGTTGGTCGCATCGCTGGGACGCGACACCATGATCACGCCAAGCGCCAACATGCCGACGAACAGCAGACCGATGGCGGTGTCGGACGACAGGCCAGACCGGTTGGTCACGAAGCTGACGCCGACGATCATCACCGCCGAGCCAATGGCAGCACCGAGCATGCCCGGAGCTCCGAACAACAGCGCGCCCGCGACACCTGGTAGGACACCGTGGGCGAGAGCATCACCGATAAACGCGAGACCACGGAGCACTACGAACGTGCCAGCCACCGCGCACAAGACCGAGACGAGAATGCCTGCGACAAGCGCATTGCGCATGAACTCGTTGTTCGAGAAGGGTGAGATCAACCAATCGTGCATCAGCGGTGTGCAGCCTAGGACAGCGCCGCGGCCACCTTGGTTGCGTTCTGCAGCAGGAACGTCGCGTACGTGCCATCGGCTGGCAGGTTGTGCGACGCAAGGTCAACGACTTTCACGCCAGCCTCGTCACCAATCGCCTCCGCCACCTGGGTCGGCGTGCCCATCTCGGTAAAGATCGCCTTGACGTTCTGCGCCGCGATTTCATCGACCAGCGTCGAAAGCTCTTGCGCCGAGACTCCCGCCTGGGTGGTGAGGCTGGGGATCAGTGCGCCGATCAGCTGAAAGTCGTAACGGCTGGCGAAGTAGCCCATCGACTCGTGACCGGTCACCATTTTGCGATTGGCATCCGGTACTGCGGCCAGCACACTGTCGACCTCGCCATCGAGCGTGTCGAGACCTGCGACAACCGAAGCGATGCCATCGGCGACGTCAATGCCCTGCTCTTCCAGTACAGGCCCGAGCGCGACCATGACGTCCTTCATCGTCAGCGGGTCCATCCACAGGTGGGGGTCTTGCGCACCGACCTCCTGGTCGGCATCTCCAGTCGGAAGACCCTCACCCTCACCGACAAATCGGATGGTGATGTGGTCGGATGCAACGAACGTCGCAACCCCATCGTCCTGTGCGTTGTTCAGCACGTCCAGCACGCCGCCCTCGAGGTCAAGGCCATTGCGCACGATCAGGTCCGCGTTGTTGAGCTGCTCGATGTCTTTCGCAGATGGTTCCCATTCGTGAGGGTCTGATCCATTCGGGATCAAGACGACCACGTTCGCTGCGTCGCCCACTGCGTCGCGGACCAGCGAGCCGAGCACCGAGTACGTCACCACCACGGTGGCCCTGCCGTCTGCGTCGGAACCGGCGCCGTCACCGCAGCCCGCGATCATGGGCAACGCTGTCAGAACGGCGGCCACGAATACACCGACCGTTCGATTCGGAATAGGAAGCATTCTCAGAATGCTACGTCCTGTTGGTCGATCCACAACCCGCGCCCTGGGCAATTCCTATCAATTCTCGTTGCTGGGTATGCTCACCACCGTGACCGTTGCCATTGATCTCGCGCACGTCCATGACGCGTCGGCCACTCGCCTGCGCGGTACGGATCAGCTGTACACATCGGGCCGCCGCGAGCTGGTCGAGCTACTTGCCTCCATGGGAAGACCCGTCACCATCCCAGACCTACTCGCCGAGCAACCCAAACTCACGCAGAGCTCGGTGTATCGAAACCTGGCAATGCTCGAAACCGCGGGCGTTGTGCAGAAGGTCGTCAGCACCGACGATCGCGCCCGATTCGAGCTCGCTGAGGACCTGATGGGCCACCACCACCACCTCATCTGTGTCGACTGCGGCCGCGTCGACGACTTCGTGGTCTCCACCTCCGCTGAGCAACGCATCGAGTCAGTACTCGAAGCAGCAATCGCCGACACGGGCTTCCAGGCATCCGGCCATCGGCTCGACATCGTGGGCACCTGCGCCGAGTGCGCATAACTGTGGCGTCCACATGTCGGCGCTGACCGACCTACTCCCACCCGTTGGCAGCGATCCATCGTTGGTGCTCGATGCGTTCGCTGAGTGGGCAACCGCTGGCGGCCGGCCGCTGTACCCGCACCAAGAGGAAGCGGCGCTGGCGCTCGCCGCCGGTGAGCACGTGGTGCTTGCCACGCCGACTGGATCGGGCAAGAGTCTGGTCGCAATTGCCGGAATTCTGCTGGCGCTGAACGACGGCCGACGCGCCGTGTGGACGGCGCCGATCAAGGCGCTCGTCGCAGAGAAGTTCTTCGACCTTGTCGACCTGCTCGGTGCACAGCAGGTAGGCCTCGCCACCGGCGACGCGTCCATCAACTCCGACGCACCTGTGCTTGTGTGCACCGCCGAGGTGTTGGCCAACAACGCGCTCGCCCGCGGCGCTGCCAGCGATTTCGGCTTCGCTTGCCTCGACGAGTTCCACTATTACGCTGACCCGGACCGCGGCTGGGCATGGCAGATACCGCTACTAGAACTGACCAACTGCCAGATGCTGCTGGCCTCGGCGACGTTGGGCGACATGAGTCTGATCACGACCGACCTTTTCGAGCGGTCAGGTCGAGCGGTCAGCGAAGTCACCTCCGTCGACAGGCCCACACCGCTCTATCACCAGTGGCGGATGATGTCGGTCGCCGACAGCGTGCTGGAGGCGGTGCGCGACGGGCTCAGCCCGGTCTACGTGGTGCACGCCAACCAGGCAGCAGCAATCGAGCGTGCTCAAGGTCTGGTCAGCACCAACGTCACCACTCGCGCCCAGCGGGAAGCAATCGCGGCCGCGATGTCCGGCATCAAGATGGGCCGCGGCTTCGGCGAGACACTCGACCGGCTGATTCGCAACGGCGTCGGTGTGCACCATGCCGGCATGCTCCCCCGCTATCGCCGCTTGGTCGAGCGCCTCGCTGCCGATGGTCTGCTCCCGGTCATCTGCGGTACCGACACGCTGGGCGTCGGCGTCAACATCCCCATTCGCACCGTGTTGATGACGGCCCTGACCAAGTTCGACGGCAACCGCGTCCGCCAGTTCAGCGTGCGCGAATTCCACCAATTGGCGGGCCGCGCGGGCAGGCCAGGCTTCGACCCGGATGGCCACGTGTGGGTGCAGGCGCCCGACCACGTGATCGAGAACAGTCGTGCGCTCGCCAAGGCCGGCGACGACCCCAAGGCGCGGCGCAAGGCCGGCAAGGCAAAGGTGCCTGAGGGGTTCGTCAACTACGACGAGGCCGCCATGCACCGCATCATCGCAGCCCGCCCCGAGCCGCTGACCTCGCGCTTCCGCGTGACCGCCGACCTCGTCGCTGGCGTGCTGGGAAGGCCCGACGGCCCCGCAGCGCTGAAGCGTCTACTGGCCACCAACCACGACGCACCAGCGAAGCGGCGCCAACACAAAAAGCGGGCCATCGCGGTGTACCGGAGCCTGGAAGCCGCTGGCGTCGCTGAGCGGCTGAGAGACGGCGACGGGCGCTGCCACGGCGTGCGCGTGGGTTCGCTCGTCGAGGGCAGCGACGAGCGCGCTGCGCTGCGCTTCTCGGCGCCGCTCACCCCGTTCGCGATCGAAGTGATCTCCACCTTTGACCGCGAAGATCCTTCGTACCTGCTCGACGTCGTCAGTGTGGTCGAGGCGGTGCTCGACGACCCGCGACAGATTCTCTACGCGCAGCAGAACGCAGCAAAGGGCGTCGCCGTCAATCGCATGAAGTCAGAAGGCATGGAGTACGAGCAGCGGATGGAGATTCTGGACACCATCACCTGGCCCAAGCCGCTCGCTGAACTCTTGGACGACTGCTTCCACGAGTACCACCAACACCATCCGTGGATTCACGAGTACCCGTCACCGAAATCCATCACTCGCGAGATGTTGGAGGGCGGCGACACCTTCGCCACGTTCGTGCGTCGCTACCGACTTGAACGCAGCGAAGGGTTGGTGCTGCGCTACCTCACCGATACGTGGCGCACCCTTGACCGCTCACTTCCCGACAACGTCTACACCGACGGCCTGGAAGACATCGTCGAGTGGCTGGGTCAGTTGATCCGGGCCACCGACGCCACCCTGCTCGACGAGTGGGCGGCGCTCGCCGGCAAGCCGGTCCACGAACATCTTGCACCAGTTGCCCCCACTGTCGGCCCGGCCGGCCCTCCCCCGGCGTGGCGTACCGCTGTGCGCACCGCCGCCTTCGGTTGGGTCGAGTTGCTTGCCCGCCGCTCGTATCCGGTGCTGGCCGAGCGAACCGGCTGGACGTATGAGCGACTGGCGACGGCGATGATGCCCTACTGGCAGACGTACGACACGCTCGATATCGACGGCGACGCCCGCTCAGCCGTCCACTTCGCACTGGTGGAGGAGCCCGACCGGTGGGTCATCACGCAGCAACTCACCGACCCCGAAGATGATGGTGACTGGCGCTTCGTAGCCACCGTCGACATCGCCGCTGCCCTCGACGAGGGCGCTCCGGTAATGGTCCTCCAACAACTCGGCCCCTACGACGCCCCGCCCAACGACAACGCCAACGACAACGAGTAGGCCAACGAAAACGAGTAGGCCAACGAGTAGCGCCGAGACGCGTTCACAAGCGCACGTGTCACCGCTCCACCGAATCACACCGAGGTCAGCGTGGGACACGTGCGCTTGTGAATTTGGATCAATTGACAGCTGGACTGGCAATAGGTACGTTCGGCCTTGTGACTGCACCCAGCCGACTTGAGTTGATCGAGAACCTTCGCAGCGTGTTTCAGTCGTTCGGCGCTGTCGCTGACGCACTGTCCGGCGACCAGTGGGGGGCGCAATCGCTGTGCCCGGCATGGACGATGCGTGACGTGGTCGTGCATGTCACTGCAATCGAGGTCGCCCTGCTGGGCTGGCGCCCCGGTGACGACAACCCGCTCGCGCGCATGGCAATTATCCAGCCCGAGCTGCTTGCCCTCTCCCCCGAAAAGCTGACGTATCGATACTACGAGGTCACCACCGACCGAGTCGCCGAGCTGACGGCAATGACCGACGACGAGTGTGCGCAGCCGTCGCTCACACCAGTTGGCCCCGGCACCTACGGCCGCTTCATGGCCATTCGTTGCTTCGACGTCTGGGTGCACGAACGCGACATCCGCGTTCCGTTGGGGATCGGCGGCGACGACAGCGGGCCTGCGGCGGAGCTGGCACTCGACGAGGTCCATGCATCGCTTGGGTACATCGTCGGCAAGAAGGTCGGATTGGCCGACGGCAAGGGCATCGCCATCGAGCTGACCGGGCCGCTGCACCGGCGCCTGCTGGCCAAGGTCGATGGGCGCGCCGCGAGGGTGGATGAGCTCCCCTCCCCAGACGTCACGCTCACCATGGACTCATTGACATTCATGCTGCTGTCGTGCGGGCGAATCGATCCCAGCGAACCACTGTCCGACGGTCGCATCTCCATCGCTGGCGACACGGACCTGGGCGTTCACGCTGCCCGCAACCTGTCGTTCACGATGTAGCCGAACGACGCGGCCAGTAGAGGGACTGCGTAGCTCGCCGATACCGTTCGGTCCACCATGCAGTGGCGCCGATCATCCACGGAAGACTCGACACCCGACGAGGCTGCGATCGAGGAAGTCGTCAATGCCAACGTCGGAATCGCCGCTCGCTTCGGTCCTGCACTGCGCGAACAGCTGTTTGAGCACGTGGACGAACTACTGCGCACGAAACGGTGGGAAGGTGTCGCCGGCATCGAGCTGACCGACGAAGTCCTGGTCACGCTGGCAGCGAACGCTGCCATTCCGTTGCTTTCATTCGACCTCTGGCCCTACCGGCAGGTGAAATCGATCATCGTTCGTCCATCGGCTTCGATGTCGGGCGGCCTGCGCGCCGGCCCCGTTGCGGGCACATACACAGACCAACCAATTGGTGTCATCGGCGAGGCCAGCCCACACAGCGGGCCCATCTCGATCTCATGGAATGCAGCGCTGGCCGACAGCAGGCGCCCCGCCTACGGCAGCAACGTGGTCATCCACGAGTTCGCCCACAAGATCGACATGAACGACGGGTACGCCGATGGCGTGCCGCCGCTGCGCGGGGCCGCGCTCGCCCACTGGCAACACGTCCTCGATGACGAGTTCCATCGAACCGAGGGACGCGATTCCGACGAGGTGCTGCGACCGTACGCGTGGGCCAGCCCAGCCGAGTTTTTCGCCGTCGCCACAGAGGCATTCTTCTGTGTACCGGCCCAACTGGCCGCTGCCAAGCCCACGCTGTACGCCGCGCTGAGCGACCTGTACCAGCAGTCTCCAGCAGTCGACTGGTTGCCGCTCGACTCAACAACGTGAGCGATGCGGACGCGAACGATGCGGACGCGAACGATGCGGACGCGAACGACAACGTCGTGGCATCGCCGCGCATGCGCCACTCCGCAGCCGCCGTCGCAGCGCTCTTCCTCGTCAATGGCGCGACATTCTCCAATTGGCTGCCGCGACTGCCCGAGATTCGCGACCACCTCGGAGTCGGCAACGCTGGGTTGGGTGCAACGCTGCTCGGTGGCGGGTTGGGTGGCATCATCGGTTCGCTGCTCGTGGCCCGCGCAATGGATCGGCACGGCAGCAAACGCCTCCTGACGTACGCGGCCAGCATGTTGTCCATCCTGATGCCGCTCATCGCGTTCGTGTCGGCGGCTCCACTACTGCTGATCCTGCTCACGGT
>JANOYI010000438.1:0-3874 GCA_031428795.1 Ilumatobacteraceae bacterium
AACCGTCCGGGAAATCCGTCTGGTCCGTCCAGTTCGTATACCGGTCTACCATCGCCCTCCGGGAGGCGGGGCACCACGTCGGACGCTGATCTGATGCATCTCGCGAGGATGTAAACCCAGGCGTCGCAACCCGGCTCGGACTTTCAACTGACGCTCGTTTGCTCTTTCTCGAACGAATCCGGTGCGCGGACGAAGCGCCCCTTGCGCTCGACCGGTCGTGGCTCCCGATGGACCTCGCACGCAATCTCTTGTCGAGTGATTTCGAGCGCACCGCTCTCTACGACGAACTCGCAGCGAAGTGTGGCACCCAACCCGACGCCGGCTGGGAGCGCATCGCTCCGGTCCTGCCGACACCCGACGAGCGCGCGACGTTGCAAATGCGCCGAGGAGAAGCCGCCTTCTCCCTCGAACGACTCGGGACCGCCCACGGCGTGCCGATCGAGTGGCGCACCACGCTCATCCGCGGGGATCGCTACCGTTTTGGCTCACACTTCGCCGCTGGCACCGCTCCTGCGCTGGTCGCTACGCAAGACCGATGACCGACAGACCGGCCTGTGGCGTCGTCGTGACCGAACGATCCAGAAACCGGCCGTCCGACACCCTTCTGGTCCGCGAGTCGAACTCGCCCGCCCCTGGGACGTCGGTCAGACGCGGCCCTTGAGCATGAGGTTCCAGTACAGAGCCGGGAGGCCGTACTTCTTGTGGAACCACATGTCGCGACGCGGTTTCGTCGTGTCGATAAACGGGATACTCGGCGCCGGCTCCATCGTGTAGTCGAACTCGGCAAGCAGCATCTTCGAGCGGGACGTCGTGATCGGGCATGAAGAGTAGCCCATGTACTTTTCCGACGGCGCGCCACCGGCGAGGTGCCGCTTGAGGTTTGCGGCCACGACAGGAGCCTGCTTACGGATCGCGGCGCCCGTCTTCGAGTTGGGCGTCGATCCGGCGTCACCAAGTGCGAACACGTTCGGGTACTTGACGTGCTGGTGGGTGTGCTTGTCGACATCGACATAACCGGCGGGAGTGTCCTGCGCCAGTGGGCTCTGCTTCACCCAGTCGGGCGCGGACTGGTGCGGAACCACGTGAAGCAGGTCGTACGGCAGAGTGAACACGTCGCCGTCCGCGTCCATGCTCGAGAACGCCGCCTTGCCCGTCGCGGCGTCGAGTGATTCGAGTTCGGCCTTGAAGTGGACCTTGATCCCGTAGCCGGCGACCACTTTGTCCAGTGCTTCGGAAAACACACGCACCCCGAACATGCCAGGCGTTGGAAGGACGAGGTGTACATCGATCTTGTCGAGCACCCCCTGCTCGCGCCAGTAGTCGCACGCCAGGTAGGCAATCTTCTGCGGTGCGCCTCCGCACTTGATCGGCCCGCTCGGCATGGTAAACACAGCCGTGCCGGACTTCAGCGACTTGATGAACTCCCACGTCTTGGGTGCGTACTCCGGCAGGTAGTTGGAGGAAACACCGTCCTGACCGAGCGTCTCCTTCACGCCAGGAATCCTCTCCCAGTCCAGCTGGATTCCGGGGCAGACGACCAGGGCGTCGTACGTGATCGTGGCACCGCCAGCGGTGTGGACGGCATTGTTCTCCGGGTCGAATGCGTTCGCCGCATCCTTGATCCACGTAGCGCCCTTCGGCATGACGGACTGCTCGGTGCGTTCACTTGTCTCGATCGTCGAACAGCCACCCCCAACCAGTGTCCAGAGCGGTTGGTAATAATGCTTCTCGGAGGGCTCGATCACCGCCACGTCGTCGAGGTCCTTCAAGAGTCGCGACGCCACCGATATGCCAGCTGTCCCCCCGCCGACGATCAGAACCCTGTGATGCGTACTTGCCATCATCTCCGCCCGTGCGCTCGTGGTCCATCGATAGTACGTACATTCAGTCAAAGATGCAAGGCGGCGCGTGGTGAGGCAGGACTCGACAGGCACCTCGAGAAAGGGCGAGCTCGAACCAGGACACTCATGGGCGGTGATTCTGATGGCGATTGGCGGTTGCGGGGACAGGAGATCAACCAAGGGCATTTCAACACCTTGAACACGAGTCTCGGCACGACGGCCATGGGCACGCAATGTGCATTCCATGGGCACGAACCACCGAAAACGCAGGTCAGCGGCACTAGTGGGGCTGCTGACCTGATGTTTCTTGGAGCGGATGACGAGATTCGAACTCGCGACCCTCACCTTGGCAAAAAAAGGTTGTGGTCACCGTCCGTGCAGTCCGTCTACTGCGCTGCAGTACTCCACAGTCCGGAAAACCGTCCGTCCAGTCCGTCTGTTCCGTCCAGTTCGTACACCGGTCTACCATCACCCGCGCGCTATGGGCTCAGCTTGCCTTCCGTCGCCACCATCCAGGCGTGGACTGCATGCTCATCGGCCAGATGCGGTCAACTTGGGTCGGCGGCCCGAAACGCGACGGCGCGCAGTCGCCGCAGCCGAACCGTGGGGTCAGATCTCCGCGCAGTTCGCTTCCGGGAGAGCCCAACAGTCGACCACGAACCTCTGTCAGAACACTCGAACCGTCGTGGAGTCGGAGTCGATCGTCGTCGGAAACCGTTCGAACCAACCTCGTTGACCGAACAACACAGCGAAGGGCAGCCGCCAGTTCGCGCGGGCACCCAGGTGGAGCTTCCAGGCAAGCGGCTTGTGGTCGATGTCGTTGGGCGGACGAAGGGCCAGCTCAACCTCGAACACTGGAACACAAAAAACCGGCCGCTTCAACCACCAACAACGGGCACCACAACAAGTCCCCACACCCACCCGGACCTGACGCAAAAGACCGGCCGAGTCACTCGGGTTCGGCTCGGCGTAGCCGGACGCGTTCGAACGGTCCTTGCAGCGCCAGGCGGCGGAACAGCATCGGGTTGTGATGCGACTGGCTCTGGTGGCAGTCGATCGCGGCGAGCTGCGCGGTGCGGTCGACGTCGACGTCGAGTCCGGTAAGGGACGCGAATGCTGTACCGAACTCGGCGTTGAGCGCTGCGGCAACCTCGGCTGCCACGCCCCACTCGAGCACAAGCAGGCCGTGGCGTTCTGCGACTCGCGCCGCGGCGGCCGTGGCCGCGCGGTGGTCGAGGTGCCCGGTGACCCCGGCCGGTTCGAAGACCACGACCACGGCTGCGTCGGCGAGGTCGGCTTCGATCTCGGAGTCGAGAAGAGTCGGAGCCACGTCGCCGAGCCTGCCGTCGGGGTAATCGGCGAGCCGGACCCGTTTCACGCCGAGGACGGCGGCAGCGGCGAGGAGCTCGCGGTGGCGGATCGCGCCGAGTCCGGCGCTGGTCCCGAGGGTGCTGGCCTCACCGTGGGTGAGGCACACCACGCGGGTCTCCGCCCCTGCCGTCGCGAGGGCGGCGAGGAGCGCGCCCAACCCGAACGACTCATCGTCGGGATGGGCGACGACGGCGACGATCGTTCCGAGGCGAGCGAGGTCGCTGAGATCGGTTAGTCGGCCCATGGTTCAGGTGAAGATGATCTGGCCGCCGGCTGCGATCTCGTAGAACTCTCCGACGGTGATGATGTCTTGCACTTGGGGGATGAGGTCATTTTTTTGGCTCTCCTGACGCTCTTGTGGGTCATGCGCGGTTTGAGGGGTTGGTTGTCCGTGGGGCAGGACGAGGTTGATCGGTCCGCAGGTGAGCATCGCGAGCGCGAGAGCTGCGGTTGCTGATCCGTCGCCCGAGCGCGATCGCCCGCCGCGCCTACCGCACCATCAAAGAGAATCTATTCGTCGGCGTCGGCGTCGGAGTCGTCCACGTCCTCGGCATCACCGCAGCACTCATCGGACTCATCGGCCCCATTCAAGCAGCCATCATCCACCTCGGCCCCGACGTCCTCGTGTTCCTCAACTCCACCAAACTCCTCCGCGTCCACAT
>JANOYI010000439.1:0-2158 GCA_031428795.1 Ilumatobacteraceae bacterium
CGACTCGTTCACCACGATGTACGGCGCGATGCTCGCCACGTTCGATGGCGCCTTCAACGGCGGTGGCTCAGCCGCATTCCAGCAGGCGACGGCGTCGATGTTTGCGCTCGGCGACCTCGCCGCAGGCATCACGCGCACGCCGGACCCGACGACGACGGGCAGCACCGTCGGCTTGGTCTTCGCCCCATGACCACCAGCACAGCCTCGTATCGCGTCGTAATCGACCCTGCACGGCACGAGCTTCGAGTCGTCTTGAATATCACCGGTCCCGCTGCAGAGGGTGTCGTACGAGTCGAGAGTCCGACCTGGGTACCGGGCGACTATGAATTCGTCACCATCGGACGCGACGTGTTTGATCTACGCGCGGTCGACGTGGCCACCAGTGCGTCGCTCGCGGCCCGCCGATCGCGATGGCAGGCATATGAGATCGAAGGTGGCACGGGGAGCGTCGAGATCAGCTACACGGCGTACTGCTCGTCGTGGGACCGAAGCGAGGCGTGCGGAATTCTTGGTGACACCAACGGCGTGCTGACTGGCGCTCGCTACCTTCGAATGCCAGCGTACGACGGCGCGTACGACGTGGAGTACGTGCTGCCGACAGGATGGGCGATACATCACCCCTCGGGTGTCGAGCAGTTGACCGGCACGAGTTGGCGGTATCCGTCATTCGAGATTCTGCTCGACACACCGGTCTGCGTGGGGACGTTCGACATCGTCAGCCGCGACGTCGACGGAACCCCGTTCCACTTCGTGTTCCTCGATCGGGCGGTCGGTTCGACTTCTCAGGTCGAGCAGTTCACGACGCAGGTCGCAGCCACCGTCAAGACCTTCCGCAACATGTTCGGCTCGTTCCCGTTCCAGGACTACACCTTCGTGTGTTCCCTCAACCCGAACGCGGAGTGGGGACTCGAGCACTTGACCAGCACGATGGTCGGCCTGGGACCGGATGTGTTCATCGACCCCGACCAGTACGCGACCGGCATCCGCGTGTGTGCCCATGAGTTCTTCCATGCCTGGAATGTTCGGCGGCTGCGGCCGGCGACGCTCGACATGCTCGAGTTCGAGGGCGGCAGCTTCACCGAAGGACTTTGGGTCGCCGAAGGATTCACCCGCTACTACGAGTTCCTCAGCTGCACGCGTACCGGCGTCTACACCACGCGGCAGTTCCTCAGCGCCGTCGTGAACTACTACCGTCACCTCGCTGCTCTGGCTGCGTACGGCCGCGTCAGTCCGATCGAGTCGTCGCTGACGACCTTTTTGAATCACGACGACAAGTACCCGGGTCGCGTCAACAATGCGATCGACTATTACGACGCCGGAATGGTGATCGCATTCGGTATCGATGCCACGCTGCGAAGTGAAACGCCCGACCGATCGCTCGACACCGCGTTCAGCGCCTTCTACGACGAGTTCGTCGGGCGCGGACTCGGGTACACGCCTGGCGACTTGTGCGACTTTCTCGACGGAGTACACGGCGGCCTCGGGCGCGAGACGTTCACTCAGGCGTCCGAACCCGGCGCCCTAGAGTTGGTGAGACATCTACACCTCATCGGGATCGAGGCCACTGCCGAGACCGTGCCCTACATCGGTTTGGTGTTCCTGGACCAGGGCGCACCGACGATCTATGGCGTTCTCGATACGAGCCCCGCGGGCGAGAGCGGAATTGCCCCTGAGGATGTGATCACTGCCGTCAATGGATTTCCTTTCGAGCTCGGCGCGTTGGAGTGGGCGGTCGCGCACGACTCTGCAGTAGTGATCACGGTGGCTCGCGGCAACCAGGTGAAGAACTACGAGATCCACGTTGGGCGGCGCGACCAGATCGGTTGGCTGACCTGGATCGGTACTGACCAGCAGGCGGGGCGGATCGCCGCCTGGACATCGCAGGCGTTCGCCCCCGAGACGGGCGAACGGCTTTCGTTGGATTTCTATGAGAACTTTCACGGCATCGAGACCGTGATCTGAGGAGAGTGAGTCGACTCGGGAGTTGGCCAGGATGACGCTGTGCGTGTTTGCTAGTCGGTGAGGCCGCGCACGTTGAACACGGCGGTCGGTCGACTGATCCCCTTGAGCGTCATCTCGCCAAGGCTCTCGATGTCGGCAACCGCTTCCACCGCACTGCACACCTTTTGGCTGACGAGGATCTGCCCATCGGCGGCCT
>JANOYI010000440.1:0-1784 GCA_031428795.1 Ilumatobacteraceae bacterium
CGGTTGTGCTCAGCTCCACCACCGACCGCGTGCACGACCGTGTCGCCGAACTGAGTGCGCTGGGCTACACCGCAGTCGGCGTGGTCGCAGACTTGATGGAACATGGGGCCGCCGACCGAGTTGTCGCGGTCGCGCTCGGCGCCACCGGCCGACTGGAGATTTGCGTCAACAACGCGGGAATGACTGCGGTTGGCATGGAGGCAGTCGACGCCGACATCGAAGGCACCACCGATGCAATGTGGCACGACGGCATTGAACGCAACCTGACCACGTGCTTTGCCGTCACCCGTGCGGCCGTCGCTGCAATGCGGCGCCAGGGGTACGGTCGCATCGTGAACATCGCCAGTACGTCGGGCCCCGTGCAGGCCTTCCACGGCGACGTTGGGTACCACTCGGCGAAGGCCGGCATGGTCGGCTTCACCCGTGCCGTTGCGCTGGAGACGGCCGGGCACGGCATCACCGTCAACGCCGTCGCACCCGGCTGGATCGCTAGTGCCAGCCAACTGACTCGCGAGCAGGGCGCCGGTCGGCTGACCGCCATGGGCCGAAGCGGTACTCCACAAGAAATCGCTGCCGGAATTCGGTTCCTCGCCGACCCGACTGCCAGCTACATCACCGGCCAACTTCTCGTCATCGATGGCGGCAACTCGCTGCCCGAAGACCGCAGCTGGCAGCCATGAGCGGTTCCCCTGTTGTCCTGGTCACCGGTGCAGCCGGCGGCATCGGTGGCGCTGTTGCGACGCGTTTTGTGGAGGGTGGCTGGCGCGTGGCGGCCATTGACATCCTGCCGGTCGTGAGTTCGACCGAGGTCTTGGGGATTCGGGCCGACCTGCTCGATGTTGCCCAGTGTCGTTTCGCTGTTGCCCAGGCCGCCGCGTGGGCCGGACGGTTGGACGCTGTCGTGAACGCTGCTGGGCTGTGGACCGAGGGCGCCAGCGCCGACACCACCGAGGCCGAGTGGGACCGCGTGATCGGTGTCAACCTCAAGGGTCTCTACTTCCTCACGTCGGCGGCCATTCCCCACCTCGCCGCCAGCGAAGGCTGCGTCATCAATCTCTCCAGCGACGCCGGCATTCAGGGCAACGCAGGCGCCGCTGTCTACTGCGCGTCGAAGGGTGGGGTGTCCATCCTGACGAAAGCGCTGGCGCTGGAACTCGCGCCGCACGGCATCCGGGTCAACTCGGTGTGCCCCGGCGACGTCGACTCGCCGATGCTCCGCGGCCAGGCTGCCGTCTTCGCACCGAACGATCAGCAGCCGTACCTCGACAAGCTGCTGGCCGGCTACCCACAGGGTTCGCGAGCCCGGTTCATTCGGCCCTCCGAGATTGCCGAGCTGATCTGGTTCCTCGCTCAGCCGGCCGCCGCGCCCATCACCGGCGCCAACATCTCGGCCGACTTCGGCCTTTCAGCAGGCATCACATGATCGCCCTCGACGACATCGACCGCCAGTTGATCGACGCGCTGCAGCGCGACGGTCGAGCCAGCTACGCGGATCTGGCTGAGCTGGTCGGACTTTCCCCCGCAGCGACGCGTTTGCGTGTGCAGCGGCTGCTCGATGCCGGCGTCGTGCAGGTGGTCGGGGTGACGGATCCGCTGGCACTGGGCTACCCGGTGATGGCCGCGATGGGCGTACGAGTCGAACGCAACGTGCGAGCGGTCGCCGACCGAATCGCCGACATCAAGGGCGTCATCTACGTCGTCTTCACGTCCGGCTCATTCGACCTTCTGGTGGAAGTGCTGTGCGAGGACTCGGCGCGCCTACTGGCCGTCATCGACGACGAGAT
>JANOYI010000441.1:0-1671 GCA_031428795.1 Ilumatobacteraceae bacterium
CGACTCGTTCACCACGATGTACGGCGCGATGCTCGCCACGTTCGATGGCGCCTTCAACGGCGGTGGCTCAGCCGCATTCCAGCAGGCGACGGCGTCGATGTTTGCGCTCGGCGACCTCGCCGCAGGCATCACGCGCACGCCCGACCCGACGACGCCGGGTGGCACCGTCGGCTTGGTTTTCGCCCCAACCTTTGCGGACACAGCCGGCACCTGAAGCTGCCGGGACTGGTACTAGGTTTCGCCACAGCTCTACGCATCGTCGTTGGTGTCGCCGGACTCGGCGGAGGCCTGGAGTTCATCGGCCGTCGCTCCGACGGTGTCGGCCACCTCGGCGTCTCGAGAGCCCAGAGGCAACGGCGCGCCTTGCGTACTGTCCTGTCGTGTTTGCCGTTCTGTCTCGGCATTGAGCTCGGCGCCGACGATTACACACAGCGCCGTGAGGAACAGCCACAGCATCAAGACGACCACGGCCCCCAGCGAACCGTACGTCTGGTTGTACTTGCCGAAGTTCGAGGTGTACAGCGCGAAGCATGCTGAAGCGATCACCCACAACACTGTCGCCAACAGCGCACCGGGCGAAGTCCACGTCCACCGAGGGCGGTCTCGATCAGGTGCGAAGCGGTAGAGCACTGACAGCGCCATCATCATGCCCACTGTCAGCAGGACCCAACGTAGAACGTTGACGAGCACTCTGGCGATCAGCCCGAGGCCCGTGTCGGCCAGCATTGCGGGGAGCACGGTGATGAGCGCTAACGCGAACAACACGAATACCACGGCGCCCACTGTCATCGCCAACGCAAGGCCGCGGCGCCCTACGAATCCACGTGTCTCCTCCTCGTCGTAGGCGATATTGGTCGCCTCGATCAGGTGGGCGATTCCGTTCGATGCGCTCCACAGCGCAACGACGATTCCCATCACGACGGCCAGTCCAGCAGCCGTCCCCGCATTTGCCGTGATCGACTCCAACTGCGAACTCAGGAGTTCGCGCACCTCGCGCGGAGCTGTGCCGAGCCAGTCGTTGACCTGCCGATCGATCGAAGATGGATCGGCGATCAACCCGTATAGCGAGACGACTGCGACCAGTGCGGGCGCCATCGCAAGCAGAGCGTGGAACGCAACGGCCGCTGAGAGCATCGTCGCTCTGTCGCGTTTCACCTCGATGCGAGTCCGCGCAAAGATGTCCTTCCAGCCCTCGACTGGTATTTCGCGTGGCGCCATCGCCTCCCGCCCGCGGCCTGGATCGTGGGCCGTTTCTGCACTAGCGATGAGATCCGTCTCTCGTTCCACGGCTGTTAATCCGACGATTCGACGTTCTGCTCCTCAGCCTGATCTCGGCGGCGCTTGTTGCGGTCGAACTCGGCCCACACGACCTTGCCGTCGGGGATTGCTTCGTAACCCCACTCGTCAGAGACTGCCTCCACGATTGCAACTCCATGGCCGCCGATCACCAGTGCCTCGTCGGGGATTACCGGCGCGGTTTGATCGCCGTCTTCGACTTCGACGCGTAACGGAACGTCGGGTCGGGGGTCCCACGCCCGCATCTCGCCACCGCCCTCGGTGTGCACGATCACGTTGGTGACCATCTCGCTTGCTGCGAGCCGAACATCATCAGCGATCAGGTCGTCGGGTTCGCACAGCAGCGGGTCGAGGCTCTCGCGAGCTTGCCGGGGA
>JANOYI010000442.1:0-6360 GCA_031428795.1 Ilumatobacteraceae bacterium
CGCCTACGCAACACCCTGGTTGCACCACTCGGGCGGCACGGTCTGCGAGCCCACCGATGTGCCGGTCAACAAGCGTCACCTCGACATGGTCTACGCGCACCTGCGCTACAGCGACAAGGCGTTCATGGGTTCCGTCACGACCCCAGAACGTGCCGCTGACAGCATCGAGTTGGCTCGCATCGCGTTTGGTCACGACTTTCTCGACAGCAACTGCGCAATCCTCGGCAACGTCAACGTCAACTCGCCGCTGGTTTGGGATGCAACGATGACGGGCGCGCTCAAGACATACGCCGCGGCCAATCAAGCGGCCGTGGTCGTGCCATTCATCCTCGGTGGCGCGATGGGTCCGGTCACCACAGCGGGCGCTGTCGCTCAGGCACACGCGGAGACGATGGTCGGCGTCGCGCTCACCCAGCTGATTCGGCCCGGCGCACCCGTCATCTACGGAAACTTCCTCTCGTCGATGGCATTGCGCAGCGGCAGCCCGACCTTCGGAATGCCTGAGCCCGCACTGGGCTCACTGGTGGTCGGTCAGCTCGCACGTCGAGTAGGTCTTCCCCTGCGCTGCTCCGGAGCCTTCACTGCCTCCAAAGTCCCCGACGGTCAAGCGATGCAGGAGTCAGCCGTCAGCATGCTGTCCGCGCTGCTGTGTGGCGCCAACTTCATCCTGCACTCCGCGGGGTGGTTGGAGGGTGGCCTGGCCATGGGCTATGAGAAGTTCATGATGGACCTCGACCTCTGCGGGTCAGCTCACACCTATCTCAAAGGTATCTCGCTGGACGAGGACCAGTTCGCGATGGACGGCTTTGCTGAGGTCGGGCCGGGCAAGCACTTCTTCGGTTCTCAGCACACACTGCGTCACTACGAAACTGCGTTCTATGAACCGGCCCTCAGCGACAACGCGTCGTACGAGCAGTGGCGCGATGCCGGCGAGTCCACGGCTGAGCAGCGAGCCGCAGTGAAGGTCCGCGAGACGCTCGCCGAGTACGAACTCCCGCCGATGGACGATGCCGTCGACGCTGCGCTCCAAGACTTCGTCGGCCGCCGGAAGGCGGAGATGTCCGACCAGTGGTACTGACATGAACGCTGCTGCGCCCAGCAACGACCCGCTGCTACAACCGTTTCAGCTGAAGCACCTACGCCTGAAGAACCGCGTGCTCAGCACGTCTCACGAGCCGGCCTACAGCGAAGATGGCATGCCCAAAGACCGGTACCGGGCGTATCACGTGGAGAAGGCGAAGGGCGGGCTGGCGATGACGATGACGGCCGGCACCGCGGTGGTCAGCCCGGACAGCCCGCCAGCCTTCGGGAACCTGCACGCGTTTGACGATGCGATCGTGCCTTGGATTCACCGGATGACCGACGAGATCCACGAGCACGACTGCGCGGCGATGATCCAGATCAGCCACCTCGGTCGCCGGACCGGGTGGGGGCAGGACGACTGGCTGCCAGTGGTGGCACCGTCGCGACTGCGCGAGCCAGCACACCGCGCCCACCCCAAGGAAGCCGAGCGTTGGGACATCGAGCGCATCGTGCGTCACTACGCCGACGCTGCGGAACGGATGCAAGCGGGTGGCATGGACGGAGTTGAAGTCGAGGCCTATGGGCATCTCTTCGATCAGTTTCTCTCCCCCGCTACCAACCTGCGCACCGACGAGTACGGCGGCTCTCTCGAGAATCGCTTGCGCTTCCCGATGCAGGTGCTGCGGGCCATCCGAGAGCGGGTGGGTGACACCTACATCGTCGGCGTGCGAATGGTTCTCGACGAGCTTCGACCCGACGGCCTGGACTTCGACAACGCCATGGCGGCGCTGCAACGCTTCACCGATGAGGGTCTCGTCGATTTCGTCAATGTCATCCGCGGCAGCATCGTCACCGACGCTGCGCTCAGCGAGGTGATCCCGCTGCACGGCATGCCGTCGGCGCCGCATCTCGACTTCGCCGGTCTGGTGAAGACCCGCACCGGTCTGCCCGTGCTGCACGCGTCGAAGGTCGACGATGTGGCCACCGCCCGACACGCCATTCGCGAGGGCAAGGTCGACCTGGTTGGCATGACCCGCGCCCACATCGCCGACCCGCACATCGTCCGCAAGATCCAGCTCGGCCAGGAGGCCACCATTCGTCCCTGCGTGGGCGCGACCTACTGCCTCGATCGCATTTACCAAGCCGGCGAGGCGCTGTGCATCCACAACGCAGCCACGGGCCGTGAAGGGTCGATGCCGCACGAGATCGAGCCGGCATCTGCGACGCGGCACATCGTCGTAGTGGGTGCAGGACCTGCCGGCTTGGAGGCCGCTCGAGTCAGCGCTGAGCGCGGCCACCGCGTCACGGTGCTGGAAGCGATGCCGTGGGCGGGAGGCCAAGTACGGCTCGCTGTACGCAACCCTCGCCGCCGCGACCTTCTGGGAATCATCGAATGGCGAGTATCAGAGCTGGCACGGCTCGGAGTGGACATGCGCTACGACACCTTTGCCGATGTCGCCACGATTGCCGCGCTGGGACCCGACGTCGTCGTGGTCGCCACCGGCGGGCTGGCCATCAATCCGTCGGTCGAGGAAGGCGCCGACCTGATGGTCAGCGCATGGGACATTGTCGGCGGCGATGTGGCACCCACCGGCGACGTGCTGTTGTTCGACGACGACGGCACGCACTCGGCGATGACCACCGCCGAGATGCTTGCTCGAAGCGGAGTTCGGCTCGAGATCGTCACCCCCGAACGAACGGTGGGGGTTGACGTGGGCGGTCTCAACCTCGTGCCCTACGCGCGGGCATTCAACGAGACCGACACTCGCGTCACTCTCAATCAGCGGGTGCAGCGCATCAGCCGGCGGTCAGACGGACGCCTGCAGGTGCAGATCGGCAGCGACCACTCCCCCGTCACTCACACCCGCGTCGTCGACACAGTCGTTGGTGACCACGGAGTGCTGTCCAACGACGAGCTGTATCGGGAGCTCGTTGCCGATTCGTCGAACCTCGGCGAGCTCGATCATGCCGCCTTCATCGCCGGCGCCCCGCAAACAGCGCGCAGCAACTCAGGCGGCACCTACCAACTGTTTCGAATCGGCGACGCCGTGGCCGGCCGCAACATCCACGCTGCGGTCTACGACGCGCTGCGGCTCTGTCACGTCATCTGATCAGCGCCACCGCACGCCCTGCCGATCGAGTTCGTGCTGCACCGCTGCCACATCGACTTCGGCTACGTCACATCCGCGCTTCACCGCCTGTGCTGCTGCGATGCCAGCACCCTGACCGGTGACCGAACAGCACGCCATGTTGCGAGTTGCCGCATGCGCGATGCGATCGCCGCCGATTGCCCGCCCGGCGACCAGCAGACCCTTCACACCACGAGGAACCATCGCCCGGTACGGGATGTGCATGTAACGACCGGTGGTGGGGAGGATGAGTACGCCGTAACCGTCGATGAACTCGGGATAGATGCCGATCGAATCGTCGAAGCGGGCTTCGTGGCGCACGTCGTTCTCGGTCAGGTTGTAGGCAGCGCTGATCTTGCGCGTGTCGCGGATTCCGATCGTCATGCCGAAGTTGCGCAGCCTGGCCGTGCCGCAGCCCGGCGTGTACGCACGGAGCGCATCCACTGCGTGCATCGCTTGCCGACGGCCCTCGATCTCGAAGCGTGTGAGGCTGTCGGGGTCGGTGCCGTCGCAGCCAGCAAGATGAACCAGGTTGAGATAGGTCAGCTCACCGCTGTCGTGCATCGCTCCCCATGTGCCAGACAGCGTGGTGAGGTGCGCCGGGATCACCCCGTCACGCAATGCCTGCTGGAAGGGCTTGCTGAGGAACGGCGAGAACATGTCGTCCTCCTTGCCGCTGGTCTCGATCTGCCACTCGCCCGTGGACCAGTCGGCGTACGTCTGCGGGTCGGCCCTGACACCGTCGAGGAAGGCCCGCTTGTCGACACCGGCGAGGTGAAACATGACCGATGCGGCCTGCATCTGTTCGACCGGCGTCTTCGCGGTGGGGGCGCCCGCACGGTGGGCGATGTCGGCGTCACCCGTCGCATCGATCACGACGTGTGCGAGCAGTGCCTCTCGGCCAGCCTTCGACTCGGTGATCACGCCGATGATGCGGTCACCGTCGAGCAAGGGTGCGACGACCAGCCGGTGCAGCATCGGGTGCACGCCGGCCTCTTGGACGAGCACGTCGGCGACCACCTTGAAACCTTCGGCGTCGAGTTCCTGGGAGAGTGACTGGCTCTCGGGGACCGCGGCGCCCATGGCAGCGGCCCTGTCTTCGAACTCACGCCCGATGCCGCCTGCCTCGACGGTCTGCTCGTGGCGGTACCACGCAAACCCCTCCACCCCGACGGTGGTGATGTTGCCACCGAAGCAACCGAACCGTTCGACCAGCGAAACGCTCACGCCGCATCGGGCCGCGGCCAGCGCTGCCGCCAATCCACCAGGCCCGGACCCGACCACGAGCACGTCGGTCCGGTGCACGACGTCGATGGCTCGCGACGGCTCGACGATGACATCTCGGGGCAGGACCATGGGACCATCTCAGCACAGATTGTCAGCGCGGTCGGGTAGTCCGCATCGTGGATCAGTTCCACGAAGTGGAATCATCGTGTAGTGTGCGGAGCCAAGTGTGCCCGCAACAATCGAGGGTTCGGGCCCATGTGGAACCGTAAAGGGGTACTTCCGTGTCTTTCCCGTCCGACCTTGAGATCGCTCGCGCTGCAACGCCAGCTCCGCTCAATGACATCGCCGCCAAAATGGGCATCGGCCCACACCTGCTCGAACAGCACGGCGACGACCTGGCCAAGATCAAGCTGGAGGCCATCGCTGAGCTGAGCGATCGCCCGAAGGCCAAGTACGTCGTGGTCACAGCCATCACGCCCACTCCTCTGGGCGAAGGCAAGACCACCACGACGGTGGGTCTGGGCCAGGCCATGGCGCACATCGGCAAGAACGCTGTGATCAGCCTGCGCCAGCCCAGCATGGGCCCAACGTTCGGCATCAAGGGTGGCGCTGCCGGTGGCGGCTACAGCCAGGTGATCCCGATGGAGCTGCTCAACCTGCACCTCACGGGCGACTTCCACGCCGTCACCGCAGCACACAACCTGCTGTCGGCGATGGTCGACAACCATCTTCACCAGGGCAACGAGCTCGGCCTCGATATCAACAACATCACATGGCGTCGCGTGCTCGACGTCAACGATCGCAGCCTGCGTAACATCATCGTCGGCCTCGGCGGCAAGATGGATGGCGTCACTCGTCAGACCGGTTTCGACATCACCGCTGCCTCCGAGGTCATGGCCATCTTCGCCCTCGCCACTTCGCTGGACGACATGCGCGCTCGTATGGGTCGCATCGTGGTCGGCTACACGAAGGACGGCGATCCGGTCACCGCCGAGCAGCTTCATGCCGCTGGCTCGATGGCCGTCATCATGAAGGAAGCACTGAAGCCGAACCTGCTGCAGACGCTGGAGCACACACCCGTCATCGTGCACGCCGGCCCCTTCGGCAACATTGCTCACGGCAACAGCAGCATCATCGGCGACCTCATCGGCGAGCGCTGCGGCGACTACCTGATCACCGAGGCCGGCTTCGGAGCCGACATGGGGGCCGAGCGCTTCTTCAACATCAAGTGCCGCACGTCGGGCATGGTTCCCGATGCGGCCGTCCTGGTCGCCACCGTCCGTGCTCTCAAGGCGCACAGCGGCAAGTTCAAGATCGTCGCCGGGAAGCCCCTGCCAGCCGACCTGCTGGCGGAGAATCCAGACGATGTTCGCGCCGGCGCCGCCAACTTGATCAAGCAGATCGAGAACGTCAAGGTGCACGGCGTTTCCCCCGTCGTTGCCATCAACGCCTTCCCGGGCGACTTCGAGAGCGAGCACCAGGCCATCCGCGAGATCGCCGAGAGCGTCGGTGCCCGCGTTGCGGTGTGCACTCACTTCAGTGACGGAGGCAAGGGCGCCACCGACCTGGCCCGTGCCGTCGTCGAAGCATGCGACGAGCCGAGCAACTTCCAGTTCGCCTACGAGGCCGAGGATTCGCTGAAGACGAAGATCGAGAAGGTCGCCACCAAGATCTATGGCGCCGCCAACGTCACGTACTCCGCAGCCGCCAACACACAGCTCGCCCGTTACGAGAAGAACGGCTTCGGCAATCTGCCTGTTTGCATCGCGAAGACGCACCTTTCCATCAGCTCCGATGCCTCCCTGAAGGGTGCACCAACTGGCCACACCGTCAACGTGCGCGAGGTACGTGCCAGCGTTGGCGCCGGTTTCGTTTACCCCATCTGCGGCGACATGACCACCATGCCGGGCCTCGGCTCGGCCCCCGCGGCGAGCATCATCGACTTCGACGAGCACGGCGAGATCATCGGGCTCTCCTGATG
>JANOYI010000443.1:0-5581 GCA_031428795.1 Ilumatobacteraceae bacterium
CGTCGCCGCCGACCTGATGCGCATCGTCCGCGAGCTGGGCTACCGCCACAAGGTGGTCGCGATGGACGTCGTCGAAGTGGCCCCCGCGTACGACCAGGCCGACGTCACCATCAACGTCGCCCATCGCCTGTTCACCGAATGCCTCGCCGGCATGGGCGCCAAACGCCGCGACGCCAAAGGTACCCCCAAAGGCCGTCCGGCCCGGTAGACATCGTCATTCGTCGCCTGGTTGAATGAAGAACCCTATGAACACTCCCTTCGCCGAGATGCCGTCGATGCCTGAGTACGGAGTGGACACGCCCGACTGGCAGGCATTGCCCTGGTCGTGGGCGGCGGACCGTCTCGCCGGCACGCGCAACTACTGGGTCGTCACCGCCTCGACGGATGGTCAGCCGCATTCGCTTCCGGTGTGGGGCGTGTGGAACGACGACGCTCAGCGATTCATGTTCAGTTGCGCGCACGGTTCCAAGAAGGCGCGCAATTTGGGCATGAACCCGAAGATGACGTTCACCAATGCCGACACCATCGAATGCATCTCGGTGCAGGGCGTCGCTGAGCTCGTCGTGGAGGCAACACGACTTCACAACTGGGTGGATCGCTATGTCGCCAAATACGGCAACGAAGTGGGGCCGGAGCTGGGCGACTACGTGCGCCAGAACGCAATCTTCGAAGTCACCCCGACGCTGGCCTTCGCCGTCATCGAGCGCCCCGACGAGTTCGCGACTCGCGCCACCCGGTGGCGCTTCGTCGACTAGTTCAGTTGTTGCACGTTCACCAACACGCCTGCAGCCTGAAAAGTGGCTTCCAGGTCGGCCGCGAGTGCGTCGAAGTTCTTGGTGGTGCGATGGGCACCCAGCGCACCGCCCATGTACCCCTTCGAGGTCTTGTCGAGCCTGATCACGCTGTTGCCTTCCGAGCCGCTGCGCACGTTGACATTGACCTTGAAGTACTGGGCAAGTGCTCCGGCCAGCATGTTCGCCACCTTGTTGCCGCGCTCTGCGACCGCCTCCCAATCTGTGCTCCACTTCAGGCGGAACTTACGCGACACCAGGGCGTCGGTGACGGTGGCTTTGGCTTTGCTGGCGTCGCCGGATACGGAGAATTCGATTGATTTCATCGCCCTAACGTAGACTCTCAGACGGCGAGCTCGCACCAGTGCGCATACTTGGCCTCCTGGGCGCGGACGGTGCGGGCATACACCTCGGCAATGGCCTTTGTCATTGGGCCGGGGCATGGAACCTCGCGGTCATCGACCGAGTTGACCGAGCTGACTTCAGCTGCGGTGCCGCAGACGAAGATCTCCTCGGCGATGTACAGATCGCTGCGCGCCATGTTGTCCACGCGCACCTCGTACCCGAGGTCGTTGGCAATCGCTGTCACCGTGTTCTGGGTGATGCCTTCCAGCGCGCCGGCTGACGTGGGCGGGGTGAGGATGATGCCGTTGCGGACCGCGAACAGGTTCTCGCCGGTGCATTCGGCGACCAGGCCGTTGGGTGCCAGCATGATGGCTTCGTCGTAGCCAGCCTTGAGCGCTTCGACCTTGGCGAGCGAGCTGTTGACATAGTTGCCGGTGGTCTTCGACGCCGGCGGCATCGTGTTGTGGTCGTGCCGGGTCCACGAAGAGATCTTCATGCGCACGCCCTTGTTGACTGCGTCGTCGCCCAGGTAGGCGCCCCACGGCCAACAGGCGATCGCAACATCAACGCTGCACGGCAACGTGTTGAGCCCCATTTCGCCGTAGCCGTAGTAGGCGATCGGGCGGATGTAGCAGCTGGGCAAACCCGTGCTGGCGACGGTCTGCTTCACCGCGGCAACCAGCTCCTCGGTGGAGTACGGAATCTCCATCCCGACGATCTTCGCCGAGTTGTGCAGGCGGGCGATGTGCTCGGTGAGGCGGAACACAGCGGGGCCGTCGGCGGTTTCGTACGCACGAATGCCCTCGAACACGCCGGTGCCGTAGTGGAGGGTGTGGGTGAGCACGTGGATCTGCGCATCTGCCCAGTCGACGAGCTCGCCGTTCATCCAGATCTTCGGGGTCGTTTGAATCGGCATCGGGTCAGCCTGCCACGCGTGCTGCGATATGGGAACCGACCTCGGTGGTGCTGCCGATAACAGCCTCTTCACATGCGGCACGAATGCGATCTGCTGCCGCGCCTTCGCCGAGGAAGTCGAGCATCAGCGCCGCGCTCAGAATTGCCGCCGTCGGGTTGGCCCTGCCGGTGCCGACGATGTCGGGTGCCGAGCCGTGGACGGGCTCGAACATGCTGGGGCCGGTGCGGGCCGGGTTGAGGTTGGCGCTGGACGCCAACCCGATGCCGCCGCTGACCGCGCCGCCGAGATCGGTGAGGATGTCGCCGAACAGGTTGTCGGTGACGATCACGTCGTAGCGGTGCGGGTCTTGCACGAAGTAGATGCACGCCGCGTCGACGTGGTTGTAGGCGGTGGACACCTGCGGGTAGTCGGCGGCGACGGCGTTGAATGCCCGCTGCCACAGGTCGCCGGCGAACGTGAGCACGTTTGTCTTATGCACCAACGTGACGTGATTGCGACGAGTGGTGGCGAGTTCGAATGCGTAGCGGCAGGCCCGCTCAGCGCCCATCCACGTGTTGACCGAGCCCTGCGTGGCGACCTCGTGGACGGTGCCCTTGCGCAGCGACCCGCCCTCACCGACGTACGGGCCCTCGGTGTTCTCGCGGATGACCACGAAGTCGTGCTCGACCGTGCCGCCGGGTGCGGTGCCGTGGAACGGACGCTGGTTGATGTACAGGTCGAGTTCGAAGCGCATCTTCAGCAGCAAGCCACGCTCGATCACGCCGGGCGGCACTTCGGGCGTGCCGACGGCGCCCAGCAAGATGCAGTCGAAGCCGCGCAACTGGTCGAGTACTTCGTCGGAGAGAATCTCACCGTCGCGCAGGTACCGCGCGCCGCCGAGATCGAAGTCGGTGGTCTCGATATCCACGCCTGCGGCGCGCACCACTTTCAACGCCTCGGCCGTGACCTCCGGCCCGATTCCGTCGCCACCAATGACTGCAATTCGATGTGCCATAAGGCGTGCACCGTATCGCCTGCAGGTGCGACCTTCCGAATGGACCCGTCGCTGGTCATCGCTCGCCAGCGTCTCGGCGGTCCTCGGCCACCGAATCGGCTGGCCACTTGATCCCGAGGGCTGCGATGCCAGCACTTGCCTCTGCGCACCGCTCAGAGAGTGTCGGCCCGGAGTCGAGAATTGGGTCTCCACTCGGCACGTCGGGCGCCTCGGTCAGATGGACGGCTCGCTTCGGCACAGTCGGAATGTACGCATACTGGCGACGCGCATCGTCCTGAATTTGTCTCGTTGTTGGTCGAGGAGGCGGCCGTGGCGGTGGCGGGTCCAGCTGATTGATTGCTCGCGTACCCATCGGCGCAGTTCGACCATGGGGTCGGCGACGGGTGTGGTGAGGTCGACCTCGACGCCAGTGGCGTGGCACTCGGCGAGTTGGTCGGCTGTCAACGAGCCGATCACGCGGACCCTTTCAACCGAACCTGTCGCGGGGTTGACCACCAAGATTGGTGGTTGGCCCGCGACACGTTGGGCGACTTGGGCGATTTGCACGGCGGCCGGGTCGGCATCGGGGGCGATGTAGAGACCGACGCTGGGCAACGGTCGAAAGCGCAGGATGTTGCGCTCGCAGGCAAGACCCGACGGGTCGTGCTCGACGGCGAAATACTCGTCCCACACCCGCTGGAACTCGGCCTGCAACACGCCTGCAGATGATTGCGGGCGCAACTGGGTCGTCCCGGAACCGTACGTAGCGTTCTGGGAAGGTCCAGTTGCGGGCTCAAGTTCTTCCGCGGGCGCTGGAATGGCCCAGGTGCCGAAGGCTTCGACATAGAAGGGGCCGCCGGCTTTGGGACCGCAGCCGACGGAGGACCGCTTCCAGCCGCCGAAGGGTTGGCGCCGGACGATGGCCCCCGTGATGTGGCGGTTGATGTAGACGTTGCCGACCTCGACGCGTTCGAGCCAGAGCGCGATCTCGTGCTCGTCGAGGGAGTGGATGCCGCCGGTGAGCCCGTACTCGCCAGCGTTCTGCAGCTCGATGGCATGGTCGAGGTCGCGGGCCCGCATGATGCCGAGCACCGGGCCGAAGCATTCGGTCAGATGGAACCACGAGCCGGGCGCAACACCCACCCGCACCCCCGGCGACCAGATGTGGAGGTCGGCATCGAGGCAACGTGGCTCCACCAGCCACCGCTCCCCCGGCTCCAATGTGGTCAACGCCCGCAGCAGCTTCTCGGATGGAGTACCGACCAATGGGCCTGTCATGGTTGCGGGGTCGTCGGCCGCTCCAACACGAACGCTGCGGACGGCATCCGCCAGCCGGACCATGAACGAGGGGTCGTCGTAGACCGATGCCTCCACGATGGCCAGGCTTGCGGCCGAGCACTTCTGCCCCGCGTGGCCGAAAGCCGACCGAACCAAATCTCGGATCGCCGAGTCCTCATCTGCAGCCGCAGTGATGACGAGCGCGTTCTTGCCGCTGGTCTCCGCGAGCACGCGGATCGACGGCTTCCACGAACGGAACAGCTGCGCCGTCTCGTAAGCGCCGGTCAACACAACGGTGGCGACGTCGTCATGGGTGACCAGACGGCGACCGACTTCGTTGTCGGGGCAGGCGACGAACTGCATCAGGTCCCGCGGCACACCGGCGCGCCAGAACTGCTGCGCCAACTCGTACGCGACCGCACGGACCTCGGGTGCCGGCTTCAGAATCACTGCGTTGCCAGCGGCCAGCGCGGCACAGACGCCACCCGCCGGAATCGCGTATGGGAAGTTCCACGGCGAGGCAACCAGCACGACCCCGTTGGGCAGGAACGTGAGTCCGGCCGCGACCCGTTCCTCGATCGCCTGAGTGCACCATCCGTAGTAGCGAGCGAAGTCGATTGCCTCAGAGACCTCCGGATCGCCCTCCTCAATCGTCTTGCAGGCAGTGCGCGCCATCAACGCCAACGTGCGTCCGCGGCTGTGTTCCATTTCGTCGGCGACCGCAGACAACACGGAGCGGCGCGCGGCAAACGAAATGGCCGCCCACCGCGCGGCGGCATCAATCGCGGTTGCGACGACAGCATCAACCTGTTCGACGGTGTCGACGACCGGGAAGTGCGGCACTTCGCAAGCCGCCATCTCCATAGCAATCCAGGTGCGATTCGCTGCCTGGGTCCAGTCGGTATCCGCGCAGTTTTCGAACTCGTCGACGTCGCCGACTGGTTGCGGCACCGACCGATCTTGCGTCCGGCGACTCGCCGCTACCACCGAGCCGACCGCACTCATTGCGGCCTCGAAGCGAGCACGCTGATCGTGCCATTCCACGGACCCCGGCTGCAGCGTGAACAGCGCTCGCAGGAAGTTGTCGGCTGAGGTGTTCTCGTCCAATCGGCGTGTCAGATAGGCGATGCTCGCGGACAGGTCGTCGGGGCGTACGACGGGCGCGTAGAGCAACACGTCGCCAGCAGCGGCACGCACCGTTCGCGACTGGGCCGGCGCCATGCCCTCGAGCATCTCGATGTCGAGCCGATCGCGATCCGGAAGGCCGAGTGCCCACGC
>JANOYI010000444.1:0-3230 GCA_031428795.1 Ilumatobacteraceae bacterium
CGGCGGCCGATTCGGGAACGGCAAGCAGTGGCAAAGCTGGATCTCGCTGCCCGATGAGGTCGGCGCAATCAAGCACCTACTCACTGCCGACATCAGCGGCCCCGTCAACCTCACCGCACCGAACCCGGTCACCAACGCCGATTTCGCCAAGCAGTTGGGGAAGGCGATGGGACGTCCTTCATTCCTGCCCGTGCCATCGTTCGGACCAAAGCTGCTGCTGGGCGGAGAACTGGCCGACGCTTTGTTGTTCACCGGGCAGAACGTGCTGCCCAAGGTGCTCCAGGAAACTGCGTACCAGTTCCAGCACCCACGCCTCGACGAAGCGTTCGCGGCGCTTTTGAAGTAGCGGTTACTGGTCGGCGGTGTCGACACCGGACCAGCGCTCTAGGGCCGCGTCCAGGTCGAGCGGCCAGACTCCATTGCCAGTGGACCGGTCGGCGCGAGGCACCGCCCACATGATCTCGAACTCGATGCCGTCAGGGTCCTTGGCATACAAGCTCTTACTGACGCCGTGGTCGCTTTCGCCCACCAGCGAGCCAGCCTGCACGAGGCGGGCGCGCAGAGCGACGAGGTCTTCGAGCGTGTGGACCTGCCACGCCAGGTGGTACAGCCCAACTGAGTGCGGCGCCGCAGCTCGCGCGCCGACGCTGAACAGTCCAAGGTCGTGGTCGTTGTCCGAGCCATCGGCTCGAAGGAAAAACGCTTCGTCGCTCGTTTGCGTCGCGACCTCGAAGCCGAGAACGTCGGTATAGAACGCCGCCGACACCTTCGCATCGGTGACGTACAGCACTGCATGGTTGAGTCGTTTGATGGACATCAGGGTTCCTCCTTCGAGCCGTCAGGCTCAGTCATTCAGTTCTTCGTTGTCGTGAGCGGTTCAGCTGAACCGCTTCGTCTCAGGACTTGAGGGCTTCGATTTCAAGTGTGATCTTTACAGTGTCGCCGACCACGAAGCCACCCGCTTCCAACGCGACATTCCATTCCAGACCGAAGTCCTTGCGGCTGATCTCGGCCTCGGCGGTGAAGCCTGCCTTGGTGTTGTTCCATGGGTCGACTGCGACCCCGTCGAATTCGAGGGCAAAGTCGACTGCCTTGGTGATGCCCTTGATCATCAGGTCGGTGTGCAGGACGTAGGTGCTGCCCTTGGCATCGATGCCGGTGCTCACCAGGGTCCACTCGGGGTGATTGTCGGCGTCGAAGAAGTCGTCGCCACGCAGGTGGCCATCGCGGCCAGCATCACGGGTGTCGATGGACTTGGCCGTCACGACGGCTTCGACCTTCGACTCGAGCGGGTTCTCGCCAACGGTGATGGTGCCGGCGAAGTCGGTGAACTGTCCGCGCACCTTGGCGACAACCAGGTGGCGAACAACGAAGCCGATGGTGGAGTGGCCGGCGTCGACGGTCCAGATTCCGGGGGTGAGTGCGCTGAGGTCTGACATGAGAGTGCTCCTTGTATTGACGACTGAGGGGTGTCGGTCTCACTGATTTGTTGAGTACTTCAATGATTGTATGAATCAATACTTGTGATCACAACTATTTCCTACAACAAGTCTTTCGATAGGCTGTTCACATGACCACGAACTGGCTCTCAGAGTCCGAACAGACCGCGTGGCGGAACTTTGTCACCACGATGCCCGACCTCGACGCGGCCTTTGAGGCCGACGTTGCCGTGCACGGCATCACCATGGGCGACTACACCGTCTTGGTGTTTCTCTCTGAGGCAGAGGGCCACCGCCTTCGGATGTGCGATCTCGCCGCGTCACTTCGCCTCTCCCCCAGCGGCCTCACCCGGCGCCTTGATGGGATGGTCAAGGCGGGCTGGGTCGACCGCTCCGCCTGTAGCGCCGACCGACGAGTGATGTACGCCCACCTCACCGACGCAGGCATCGCGAAGATGAACGCCGCTGCGCCCGATCATCTGGAAAGTGTTCGTCGGCACTTCTTCCAGCCGCTTGGCGCCGAAGGCGTGCAGCAGCTCAGCGAACTGTTCAGTCTGATTCGTCAGCACCTTCACCAGACCCAACCCGTCTGACATGAGCGAGCCGCTGCAGCTTCCCCAGGGCTTTCGCGCGTACGTCACCAACATCGGCATCAAAGACGGCACCGACGACTTCACAGTGGTCGCCACCGACGGCCCGTGCGTGGCCGCTGGTGTCTTCACGCAGAGTTCGTTTGCCGGGCCGAGCGTGCTGGTCAGTCGTCGACACGTCGCCAGCGGCGCCGCGCGGGCAATGGTGGTCATCTCCAAGAACGCCAACGTAGCGACGGGCGCACAAGGCTTGGCCGACGCCGAAGAGGTCGTTGCAGGCGTGGCCGCAGCGTTGGGTTGCGCGACCGCGGACGTGCTGCTGGCCTCCACCGGGGTCATCGGTCGGCCGTACCCGATGGACGTTGTTCGCGCCGGGCTCGCGTCGATACCGTCGCCGCTGCCGGGCACCGACGCCTCCGCTGTCGCCCGCGGCATCATGACCACCGACACCGTGGCCAAGGCGGCCAGCGCGGCAGTCGGCTCCGCCCGCATCGTCGGTGTCGCCAAGGGCGTGGGCATGATCGAGCCCAACATGGCAACGATGATCGCAATGTTCTTCACCGATGCCGACATCGATCAGCCAGCGCTCGACGCCACCTTTCGGCGCGTCGTCGACCGCACCCTCAACTGCGTCTCAGTCGACACCGACACGTCCACGAGCGACACGGCGGTCATCCTCGCCAACGGGGCAGCCGGGCCGGTCGCCGTCGACGAATTCGAAGCGGCGTTGTTCGCCGTCGCAGAGTCGTTGACGAAGCAGATCGCTCGCGACGGTGAGGGCGCCACCACGTTGCTGGAAGTGAGCGTCGACCAAGCCACGTCGGCCGAGCAGGCCAAGCGCGTCGCACGCGCCATCGTCAACTCACCGCTGGTCAAGACTGCCGTCCATGGCGCCGACCCGAACTGGGGCAGGGTGGCAATGGCCATTGGCAAAGCAACCACCGCCGACGAGGTCAACCAGGAAGCCGTCGTCATTCGGTTTGGCACACAAGAGGTGTACCCCGCGAGGCTCGACGACAACGGCCTCGATGCACTCGCAACCTACATGCGCGGCGGCGACGTGTTGATCCACGTGTCACTGGCTACAGGTGGCTCGGCCACCGCAACAGTGTGGGGCTGCGACCTGTCGGATGGCTACGTCCGCATCAACGCCGACTACACGACCTGAGCAACGACACAACCTGAGCAACGACACAACCTG
>JANOYI010000445.1:0-6016 GCA_031428795.1 Ilumatobacteraceae bacterium
GCGCTTCCCGCCGCGTTCCTGGCGATGCTGTGGCCGCTGTTGCGTGAGCGCCGCTCGGCGATGGCGGCGGCAATCGGGGCGACGGTGTGCCTGGTCACGATTCCGTTCGCTCCCGTCGGTGTCCCCATCCTGTGTGCGGCGCTGGGCATCCTGGTCGGCGTCCCGCGCCCGCCTGTTGACGAGCCAGTACACATCCCATCCCTCAGTGACCCGCCGTTCAGCGATGGAGTGATGCCATGACGTGGACGTTTGTCTTCGCGCTGGCGGCGACCGCGTATGGCTTCAAGGTGCTCGGTCTGGTGTTGGTCGGCGATCGTCAGCTGCCACCGATGCTCGACCGTTGCCTGGCGTTGATTCCTGCTGCGCTGATCGCGGCAATCGTGGTCAAGGACACCTTCAGCATTGGTCAACAGCTGCAGCTGGACGCCCGCGCGGCCGGCGTCGCCGCGGCTGCGATCGCCGCGTGGCGCAAGGCGCCGTTGATCGCCGTCATCATCATCGGCGCCGCAGTCACCGCAGCCCTGCGTGCTGCGAGCTGACGTCAGGTCGCGGGCTGCTCGACGAGTTGCTTGAGGCCGCGCAGGTTGCGGTTCCAGATGGCGCGCAGGACGACCTTGCCGCCGATGTAGGCACCGATGGGGCCACCCAGCCACCACGGAAACGTCAGCTCTTCTTGCCACACGAAGCGCGTGCGACGGCCGAGGTCGATGGGTTCCAGCGTGAACCGACCGCTGCCGGTGACGAGACCGGTGTGGCGCACGCCCATCACTTCGCCAGGTACCCACTCGGTGATTTCCATCCGGTCGACCAGCTTGATCGGGCCGACTTTGGTGTCGCACAGGAACTCGGTGCCGACGCCGCGGGTCTGCTCGCCGGTGAAGCGGATGGCGACGGCGTCGTGCATCCAGTCGACGTGGTTCTCGACCGGTTCGACGACCTCCCATACGCGGGCGGGCGTTGCGTCGATTTCGATGGCAACACGGATTTCGGACATTGCCGACCCTTCGACTCTGGGCAGACGGACGCGTCAGGCCTTGACGGCGACGCTACGCAACTGCTGCGCGGCGATCTCCGGCGGCACGATGTTGATCATCACGCCGGTGCCACGCTCGAACCCGGCGGTGGTGACCAGCTTCGGGAACAGGTGGACGTGCCAGTGATACGACCCGTTGTAATGGTGCGGGGCCGTGTGGAAGACCAGGTTGTACGAGATGTCGCCGTGGATTTCGCGCAATGCGATCAACGAATCGCGCACGGCAATACCGACAGCGCCCAGCGTGGTGTCGTTGCTGTCGGTGAGGTGCAGGTCGTGGCTGCGCGGGATGATCAGCAGCTCGTACGGGGCGCCGGCCCAGTAGGGGCTGACGCACACCACGTCGTCGGTGGCGAAGAGCACGCGCTTGCCATCAACCAGCTCGGCCTCGACTGTGGCGCACAGAATGCAGCCACCTTCGAAACGGGTGAAGGCACGCTGCTCTTCGAGAATCTCGCCGGGTACGAAGGGCAAGCCCAACAGCTGACCGTGCGGGTGGGCGAGCGATGCGCCAGCTTCGCGACCGTGGTTGATGATGGCCTGCGTGTAGCGAACATGCTTGGTGGTGGCGTGCTCTTGCAGGCGCCGCTTCAGCATCCGCATCATGTCGGCGGCGTCTTCGTCGGAGACGAGCTGCAGCCCGCCGTCATGGTCGGGCGTGAACACGAAGACCTCGTGAATGCCACTGGACTCTGCTTCCACGTGCACCGGGCCGTGGTGGTGAACCGCAAACGGCTCGTCGCCTTCGAACGCCGGGTACAGGTTGGGGATGACGCGCATGCGCCAGTGGCCACCAGCGTCGAGTGTCTCGAGCGCAGGCAGCGACGACTCTTCGTTGCCGGGGCAGAATGGGCAGGGGCGACCGGGCTCGGACTCGACCTGCGCGGTGCGCGGGGCAAAGTCAGATGGGCGTTCGGCTCGATCGGCCACGATCGTGACCCATCGCCCGGTCAGCGGGTTCAGACGGAGTTGACTCACAGCTTCTACAGCTTACGACCTGTCGGTCTGCGAAGGGCGGACGTGCGCCGAATTTGCGCGACTCCCCTTGCAAAAGACAGAGACTTGACGTTCGCTGTCGGCGGTGAAGGGCGTGCGGTCGAACGCCTCCCACCGGTCCATCAGCGTCATGCCAGCGGCGACGGCCATTTGATCGAGCTGTGCCGTGGTCGCCCAGCGAATGCTCCATGGTCTTAGGCGCACGCCACCGGCCTCGGTGATGTCGATGAATTGGCCCTCGGCCAGTTGGCCGGCTGCGTTGGCGGTGCTGACACTGAGAACCACCCGATCGGCAGCGATGGAGCGAACGGTGATGCTGGACGCAGGGTCGTGTGTGGGGTCAGGTACGAATGCTTCGATCACGAAGAACCCGCCGTCGACAAGCCTGCTGGCAACCGAACTGAAACACGCTTGTTGGCGTTCGCTCGTCAGCAGGTTGAAGAAGGTGTTGTACGCGACGAACACGAGAGCGAAGGGCCCATCGGGCAGGCCGTCGACCATGTCGCCGAGGTGTGCGTGCACGTCGGCGCCGCCATCCTTCGTCACCATCTGCTGCAGCATCAGCTCGCTGGTGTCCAGACCGTGCACCTCGACACCTGACTCCGCCAGTGGGATGGCCAGGCGGCCGGTCCCGACTCCCAGCTCGAGTACCCGGCCGTCGCCAGCGGAGCGCACCAGGTCGGCCAACACGTCGACAGTGGTTTCGACGTCGCTGATGCCCTGGTACCACTCGTCGTATACCTCGGCGAATGAGTCGCCGTAGCTCGAATCGTTGTAGCCCCGCATCGCCCCATCTTGGGGCACGCGAGTGCAAGGCCGCCAGCGGAATCGGTGAAGCGCTCGCGCGCTGCTGGCGGATTCGGCCAGAATGGCCAGGTGAGCCATTGGGCGGGCATCGAATCGGGGTCAGTCGCGGTGCCGCACACGGCGCGCGCCGACGAGCCCGCAGCCCGCAAGCCGCCGGTCCCTCGGCTACGCCGCGCGGAGCGACTGATCGTTGGTTCCATCGACGGGGCGGCACACGTGCTGCAGCGTCGGGCGCGCACGGTGCTGGTCGGCTCGGCAATCCTGATGGTTCCGATGGTCGCCGTCGGCGTGCTGTTGGCCTTGCTGGCGTACGACCGTTTCGATGCGGTCGACGGGCTGCTGGGTGATCGGGGTTACATCGGCGCCGAGTCCGGGTTCGTGTTTCTGGCTGCGGTGCTGCAGTCGTTCACTGCCCACCTCATCGGTGCCTACGCGGCAGTTTTCCTCGTCCGCTACCAGATGGGCGCGTCGCCCACAATCGGTGAGTGTCTGCGGGCAGTGATGCGTCGGCTGCCGTTGCTGATTGCCACATGGCTGGTGACGCACTGGTGGGCGCTGCTGTTCGACCTATGGCTGATCAATTCCGACAGCAACACGCTCGCGGCGCTGATCTGGATTCTGCCCCTGATTGCCACGCTGCTCAGCACCTGCGTGCTGCTGGTGACACCGGTGATCATGGGCGAGAAGCTGGGCTTCGCCGCCATCCCGCGGGCATGGAGACTGGTTCGCACTCGCTTCGGTGCGGCCTACGGGTTCGTGTGGGCGTGCGGCGTGCTTGCCGTCATGCTGTTCGCGTTCATCGCGTTCCTGCCGCAGCTCGCAGAAACGACCGGCCTGATCACCTTCGGGTCGTATGCGTGGTTGGTGCAGGGCATCACTTCACAATTGGCGCTGTTGATTGTGATTCCGTTCATCGCCATGGCAACGGCCCAGCTGTACCTCCAGATCCGTGTGCACGCCGAGGGCCTGGACATCATGGTGGCCGCTGATCGAGCGTTCGGCCCCGCTGAGTGATTGTCGAACTGATCACACGCGCCTGGCTGCTCAGCGCACCCCCCACCGACCCTCTGGGCCCGGTGAACCAGGACCCCGATGCGGTTCGCGAAGAGGCCTGCAAGCTGGTGAGTAAGGACACGTCGGTGTGTTCCGCTCCGGAACCGCCCAAGCCACCGAGTGATAGCAGTGGGGGTCTCGACCTGAGCATCGTGTCGCTGCTGCTGTGGGCCCTGCTCATCGCTGCCGTCGGCTGGCTGCTGTACATGCTGGTGCGTTGGGCGGCTACGAATTCCGGCCACGCTTCTCGCCGCAAGAAGTCCGTCGACATCGACGATGAGGGCGACATTGTCGAACGCGACGCAGTGGCCGTCGATCGGTCGCGTGAACCCGTCAACTGGCGGTCGGAGGCCGAGCAGCATCGCCTCGCCGGCCGCTATCGCGAGGCGTTGAGGTGCCGCTATCGAGCACTCGTCGGCGACCTTGCTCGGCGTGGGTTGATCGATGAGATCCCTGGCCGCACGACTGGTGAGGAGCGCGCCCAACTGGGCCGTGTGACGCCGGCCGCAAGTGCGCCTTTCAACTCTGCGGCCGACCTCTTCGACGGTGCCTGGTACGGCAACCTGGACGTCGACGCAGCAGACGACGACGCCTTCCAGGCCTTGGAGCGCGACGTGCTCGCCACCGCGATGCAGGCGCGCCGATGAGCCCGCGGCGAACGGCGGGCGCGGAGAGTGCGGGCGGGCGCGTCGGAATCACCGCACTGTTGCTGGTGGTCTCGGCTGTCGGAATGCTGCTGCTTCTGCGTGCGAATCCCGACCCGGAACCCTTCGACCCGCGCAGCGATGCGAGTAGCGGTACGCGTGGGCTGGTGGTATTGCTGGAGAGCGAGGGCGCGACCGTTGACGTGGTGCGGGCGGCGCCGACGTCTGGCGATCCGCAACGCGTGTTGCTGCTGGAGGATCGGCTCAACGACGACCAGCGTCGCGATCTGTTGGCATTCGTGGAGGGCGGGGGAGTCGTGATTGTTGCCGACCCCGACAGCACACTCGCTGGTGACCTGGGCGCTACCAGCACCGTCACGGGCGACCTTCCGTCGTTCGATGCCAACGATGTCGAGTCGCAGATCAACGTGCTGCGTGGCGAGTGCGACATCGGTGCCCTCGACCGTCTCCGTGGCGTGTTCGTTCTGACAGGGGTGCGATTTCGAGCTGCAGACATCGCAACCTCGGTGTGCTTCGGCAATCAGTCGGGTTCGTTCGCAGTTGTCTCCGAACGTGGGGCCGGGCTGATCGTTCAGTTGGGCGACAACGAGCTGTTCACCAACTCGTTGCTGCGCTACGCCGACAACGGGCCACTGGCGACCGCGCTGCTGGCGCCCACTGGCGGTGCCCGCGTCGACATTCTCCTCGGCGAGGAGGCGGCGAAGACCGTGGCCGACATCGGCTCGGGTGAGCAGACGTTGTCGGATCTCGTTCGTCCGGGTGTGTGGATGGCGCTGACGCAGCTGGCCATTGCCTTCGTCGTCTTCGCGGTCGCCCGCGCGATTCGTCCGGGCCGACCTGTTCGTGAACCCGAACAGGTGCCCATCGCCGGCAGCGAGTTGGTGGTGGCCACCGGCAACTTGATGCAACGAGCTCAGCACGCAGAGCGCGCCGGCTGGCTGCTGCGCGGCAATCTCTACCGATCGCTGTGCACGCAATTCCGACTTCCTCCCACCACGTCAATCGACGAGTTGGATGCCGCAGTTTCAGCGCACACGGCGTTGCCGCCGGGCCACCTCTCGGCGGTGCTGCAGCGCGACGTGCACGACAACGCCAGCCTCATGCAGCTCAGTAACGCTCTACATGCAATCCGTGAAGCGACCCCATTGGGGCGCGTCGAAAGTGAAGGAGTCCACTCGTGAACGAAGAGAACAGGTCACCCCTGCAGGCCGTCCTGGCGGTGCGCGACGAGGTCGGCAAAGTGGTCGTGGGTCAGGAGGGCGTGTTGACCGGCGTGATCGCCGCGCTGCTCGTCAACGGCCACGTGCTGTTGGAGGGCGTGCCCGGCGTGGCGAAAACGCTGTTGGCGAAAAGCGTGGCGGCAGCCTTCGACATGAAGTTCACTCGCCTGCAATTCACGCCCGACCTGATGCCGAGCGATGTGATCGGTCAGCAGTTGGTGGGCCAGACCTCTGATGGGATC
>JANOYI010000446.1:0-1629 GCA_031428795.1 Ilumatobacteraceae bacterium
ACCAATCAGCCACCGACGGAGGCATCAACCACAACTGATCACGATCACCCAAGAGAAAGTTCTGCGCCACACCCCAATCATCCCACCAACCGCGAAACGCGGGCAGGACAGTCAACATTCATGCGACAGCCACCATGGGCGGCGAATGGTGACTTTTAAGGACGGTGTTCGCCCGTCTGAACGCGGTGGGATTCCGCGTGGCAGCGATAGAACGAGTTGATGGGGTGTCGGCGGACCAACGGACTACTTGCTGCGTTCGTCGTCGCTGTATCTGCCTGTAGCACTGACTCGAGCGCTGCACGCACGTCGACCGGACCTCTCACCGCCAACGCGACCGTTGTCTACGTCAGCGACGGCGACACCATCGGAGTCGAGATCGACGGCGTGGAGGAGCGGGTGCGCTTGATCGGCATCGACACACCCGAGACGAAGAAGCCCGACACGCCCATCGAGTGCTTCGGCCCCGAGGCCACCGCGTTCACCGAGTCGCTGCTGCCGAAGGGCACCTCGCTGCACGTGCAGCGAGACGTCGAAGCCCGCGATGTCTACGGCCGACTGCTCGCGTACGTGTACCGCAGCGACGATGGGCTGTTCGTCAACCTGGAGATCATCGGCCAGGGTTACGCGCTGCCGCTCACCATTCCGCCCAACGTCGCGCATGCCGACGAATTCGTGGTGGCCGCACGCAACGCAGAGGCCACCAACGTCGGCCTGTGGGCTGGCTGCAGCGGATAGCGTTTGCTGCGATGAGCACTCCCGCAGACCAACCCCTTGTCGAACGGCTGGGCTACCCCGCCGACGCCAAGCTGGTGATCATCTCCTGCGACGACCTGGGTAGCTGCCACGCCGCCAACGAGGGCGTGTACGACGCGCTGCACCATGGCGTCGCCACCTGCGCCAGCCTGATGGTGCCCGCACCGTGGGCCCGCGACGCAGCCAACCGCTACGAGCCCACCGACGACATTGGCGTGCACCTCACGCTCAACTGCGAGCACGACGCGTACCGCTTCGGCCCCATCACTCACGCTCCAACGTTGCTGTCGGGCGAAGGCGGGTTTCCGCGCAGCGTCGACGATCTCTGGCAGCACGCCGACCCGGCGGAGGTGCTGCGCGAGTGCCGCGCCCAGATCGAACGAGCCACCGCGTGGGGCATCGACGTCACGCACCTTGCGCCGCACCTCTCTGTCATCACGCTGCGGCCCGAGTTCTTCGACGTGTACCTCGAGCTGGCGTTCGAGTTCAAGGTGCCGATCCGCCTGCCCTCAACCATCACTGCCGAGCAGGCCGGCTTCCCGTTCCGTCGCCTCGCCGCCGAAGAGGGCGTGCTCTTCCCAGATCACTTCGACCATGACTGGCGCGCCGGCAGCCGCGAGCGCGTCTATGACGCTGTGCGCAACCTGCGCGTCGGTGTCACCGAGATCCACGTGCAGCCAGCGATTGACACACCAGAAGTTCGGGCCATCACCGACTCGGCTCCGCTGTGGATCGATGACCACGAGTTGGTCACCGCCGATGCGACCCTACGCACGCTGCTGGCCGAGTCCGGCGCAACGCCGATCGGATATCGGGCGCTCAGGGACGCGATGCGAGCCGGCTGAGCACGGCCGCAGCCGACCCATCGCGGAAGGC
>JANOYI010000447.1:0-9031 GCA_031428795.1 Ilumatobacteraceae bacterium
CAGCCAAGACTTCACCGTCTTCGGCGGCGCCCTCGGCGAGGTGTTTGCCGAGAAGATCCACAAGATGATGGACCTCGCGCTCAAGGTTGGCGCACCGGTCATCGGCCTCAACGACGGCGCCGGCGCCCGCATCCAAGAGGGCGTGGTCAGCCTGGCCAGCTACGGCGGCATCTTTCACCGCAACGTGCTGGCCAGTGGTGTCATCCCCCAAATCTCCGTCATCCTCGGCCCGTGCGCCGGCGGCGCTGTCTACAGCCCGGCAATGACCGACTTCATCTTCATGGTGCGCGAAACCAGCCACATGTTCATCACCGGTCCCGACGTGGTGAAGACCGTCACCGGCGAGGAAGTCACCCTCGAGGAACTGGGCGGGGCAATGAGCCACGCCAGTAAGAGCGGCGTGGCCACGTTCGTCAGCCCCGACGAGCGCGCCTGCCTGGAAGACGTGCGCTTCCTGATGAGCTTCCTCCCCAGTAACAACCTGGAGGAGCCGCCGGCGGTCGACACCGGCGACGACCCGGACCGGCTGTGCGAAATGCTGCGCACCATCCTGCCCCCCTCGCCGAACCAGCCCTACGACATGAAGAAGGTCATCAAGGAAGTAGTCGACGACGGCGAGTTCTTCGAGTACTTCCCGCACTGGGCGCGCAGCATCGTGTGTGGCTTCAGCCGCGTTGACGGCCACCCCGTCGGCATCGTCGGCAATCAGCCGCTGATGCTGGCCGGCGTGCTCGACATCGAGTCGTCGGAGAAGGCCGCGCGCTTCGTGCGAACGTGCGATGCGTTCAACATTCCGTTGCTCACGTTCGTCGACGTGCCCGGCTTCCTGCCCGGCGTCGACCAGGAGTACGGCGGCATCATTCGCCACGGCGCCAAGCTGCTCTACGCCTATTGCGAGGCCACCGTGCCGCGCATCCAGATCATCACCCGCAAGGCCTACGGCGGCGCATACGTGGTGATGAACAGCAAGTCCATCGGAGCCGACCTCGCCTACGCGTGGCCCACCGCCGAGTTGGCCGTGATGGGCCCGCAGGGTGCCGTCGAGATCGTCTATCGGCGCGAACTACAGCAGGCCGCCGACCCCGTTGCTCGCCGCGCCGAACTGGTTGCCGAGTACACGGAGAAGTACGCCAACCCGTACAACGCGGCCGAGCGCGGCTACATCGACGACGTCATCGACCCCGCCGAGACCCGCCAGAAGATCGTCGCCGGTTTGCGCATGCTGCGCACCAAGCGCGAAGAGCTGCCGCGGCGCAAGCACGGCAACGTGCCGCTGTGAGCACGCAAATCTCGCCAGCGCCTACAGCCGAGGAGGCCGTGGCCATCGTTGCTGCGGTCGAGGCGTTGTGGCCGCGCCCGGTTGTCACCGACGACTCGCAGAATCCGTTGCGCAATCCAACATGGCGTTTCAGTGGTCGCTGGTGGTCGAAGCCGATGCCGGCTCGCCGCGATCGTCCGTTCCGGTAACGCAGTCAACAGGCGAGCGTGCGCGGCTTGTCTCGCTGGCCTTGCTACTGTCCGCAGCCATGAGCGACATGCCACCGCCACCGCCACCGCCACCGCCGAGCTTCAGCGCGGCACCTCCCGGCTACCAGCCGTACCAGCAGATGTCGCAGACACCGCAGTTCGCCAGTTGGGGCTCGCGCGTTGGCGGCCATATTGTCAACGGCCTTGTCGCCTTGCTCTTCGGACTGCCTGCGCTGGTTGCCTTCTTCGTGGTGCCAAAGGAAGTCAGGGCCTGCACCATCGATGGTGAACCTGCGCTCTGCGAGCTCCCCTCGGACGCTGGGTGGGCAATTATTGCGGTTCTCGGCATCGTGGGATTGGTTGCCTTCTTCGTGTTGTACTCGCGCCAGGTGGCCACCACCGGCCAGGCCTGGGGGCACAAGGCGGCGGGAGTTCGAATCGTCGATGCCCAGACCGGCGGCACAATCAGCGCGGGCAAGGCGTTCTTCCGCTACACCATCGGCCACTGGATCGACGGGGTCGTGTGCTACCTCGGCTACCTGTGGCCACTGTGGGACTCCAAAAAGCAAACATTCAGCGACAAGATCTTCAGCACCTACTCGGTCAAGGCCTGACGTCACGCGGGCGGGCCACGAAGGACCGCTGCGAAGGGTGACGCACTACGGTGGCGGCGTGGACATCACGACTGTTGCCGACGACCTCATCGTGCTGCATGACGGGGCCACCGTCGTTCGCTACGAACAGCTCGACCCTGCCACCACCTACACGTTCTTGGGTCAGCAGGTCACCACGCTGGCCCGTCCCGACGGCGAATTGCTGTGCCGCTTCGCGACTGTCAACGACGTGCACTTCGGCGAGACCGAGGCTGGCCGTATCGATGACCATGCCGAAGGACCCATCCAGCGCTCCGCGCCCGGCGAGCCCCCGTACCCGGAGACGATGAACCACTCGGCCGCTGACGAGATGGCCGCCCTCGGCGCGCTCGCCGTGATCGTGAAAGGCGACCTGTCGCAGGACGGCCGGCCGGAGGAATGGGCCGCGTTCGAGGCGTGCTACCGCGACCGCTTCCGCGAGCGCCTGCACGTGGTGCGCGGCAACCACGACGCGTACAAGGGTCAGACCGGGTACGCCGGCGACCAATGGATTTCGCTACCGGGCGTTGCGATCGCGCTGCTCGACACGGTGATTCCGCTGCAGACCACCGGCAACCTGCTGGCACCTCAGCTGGAGTGGCTCGAGACGCACGCTGCCGCCGCCGACACCCCCGTCGTCGTGATGGGCCACCATCAGCAGTGGCTGGCAACCCCTGCGGCCGCGGCCCGGGGCGACCATCGCAGCGAGGGCTACTTCGGATTGCATCCCGACGCCAGCGACGCTCTGGCTGACGTGATCGCGCGCAACCCGAGCATCGTCGCCTACACCGCCGGCCACACTCACCGCCATCGCGTGCGGCGCATGCCATGCGGCGTACCCAGCGTCGAGATCGGCTGCGTGAAGGACTTCCCCGGCACGTGGGCCGAGTATCGGGTGTACGAGGGCGGCATCATGCAGGTGGTGCACCGCATTTCGACGCCAGATGCACTCAGCTGGAGCGAACGGTGCCGGCACCTGTATCGCGATTTCGGCGTGGACTACGAGACATACGCGCTGGGCGCGTTGGAGGACAGATGTTGCAACATCCCGCTGCGGTAAGGGCCGCCTTTGAAGAGGGCGCAGCCACCTTGCTGCGCACCCTGCGGGCCGTCGCCCCCGAGTATTGGGACAGGCCCGGCGCCCTTGGCGAATGGACCACTCGCGAGCTGACCGCCCACACGTTGCGGGCCTTCGTGACGGTGGAGGGCTACCTTGCCGCGGCACCAGCCAACGACCGCGTGCTGGCTGACGCCGCCGAGTACTACAGCACCGTGCTCAGTGACCCGACCACGCACCAGGGGGTTGCTGTACGCGGTCGCCAAGCGGGACGGCAACTGATCGACCCCATCGGCGAAGCGGAAGCCACCCTCGAGCGCGTGCTCGCGCAGATCGCAGCGACGGCCGACGACGAGCCGGTCAACACGTTCGCCGGGCAGATCACCCTCATCGAATACCTCGCCACCCGCGTGGTCGAACTGGGTGTGCACACACTCGACATCCAACGGGCCACTGGCCAGTTCCCCGAGCTGCACAGCGACACTTCGGCAGTGGTGCTGGCAGTGTTGATGCAACTCACGTCGCCTGTGCCAGTCATCCTCGCGCTCACCGGTCGCGCCGCGTTGCCCGACGGCTTCAACGCCCTTGGCTGAGACGCCCGCCAGCAGCGGCCCATTGGCCGACCTGCGCGTCATTGACCTGTCGACAGTGATCGCCGGCCCCAACTGTGCGCGCTACCTCGCCGACTTCGGCGCCGACGTCATCAAGGTCGAGCGGCCCGATGGGGGCGACAGTTTGCGCAACATGGCCTGGCGCGACCCGCGCGATGGGGAGGGCCTGTGGTGGAAGCTGGTCAACCGGAACAAGCGCACGATCGCGCTCGACCTGAAGGACGCCGACGACTTGGCGTTGCTGCGCTCGCTGGTCGCTGATGCGGACGTGTTGGTGGAGAACTTCCGTCCAGGCACACTCGAGCGTCTGGGCCTTGGGCCCGACGAGCTGCTGGCGCTGAACCCTGCGCTCGTCATCACACGCGTCACCGGTTTCGGGCAGACCGGGCCGTACGCCAATCGACCGGGCTTTGCGACCATCGCCGAGGTGATGAGCGGGCTGTCCGCAATCAGCGGGCTACCCGGTGGTCAGCCGCTTCTCCCGCCGATCGCGCTCACCGACGAAGTCACCGGGTTGGCGGCCGCATTCGCGACGATGATCGCCCTGCACAGCGGCGTCGGCCAAGTCGTCGACGTGTCGCTGCTGGAGAGCCTGTTCCAACTGATGGGCCCGCTGATCAGCCTCTATCGGCTCACCGGTCAGGAGCAGGAACGACTGGGTGCCGGCCTGCCGTACAGCGTGCCGCGCGGTACCTATCAGTGCAGCGACGGCAAGTGGGTTGGGCTCAGCACGTCCAGCGACTCCGTGGCCGCGCGCGTCCTGCGCGTGCTTGGCGTCGAGGGTGACGAACGCTTCACCACGTTCCCCGCGCGAATGGAGAACCGGCTTGCGTTGGAAGCGGTGATGAGCGAGTGGTGCGCGCGGCATCCGCAGTCGGAAGTACTGCGCGCGTTCACCGATGCGGAGGCGGCAATCGGCCCGGTGATGACGATGGCCGACATCAGCATCGACCCGCACTACGCGGCACGTGACGCCATCGTGGAAGTCGACGGCACGCCGATGCAAGGCCTGCTGGCAAAGCTGAGTGCCACGCCAGGCGCGCTGCGCTGGCAAGGTCGCGTCATGAACAGCGACAACCAACAGATACGAGAGCAGGGCTGGCAGTGAAGGCATACATCGCAGGACCGTTGTTCGATGAGGGCGAGCGCTGGTGGATCGAGAAGGTCGATCAGTTGGTGGCCGATGCCGGCTTCGAGACGTTCCTACCCCACCGCGACAACCCGCCGAAGGACAAGTTCAACGTGCGCGAAATCTTCGAGAACGACAAGCGCGGCATCGATCAGTGCGACGTGGTGGTCGCCAATCTCAACGGCATCATCACGGACGATGGCACCGCGTGGGAGCTGGGCTACGCCTACGCAACCGGCAAGCACCTCATCGGTATGCACACCGACTGGCGGATGCGATTTCCCGACGAGGTCGTCAACCTGATGATCGAGTGTTCGTTGCACCAGATGGTGCACTCGCTGGACGAACTACAGACTGCCCTCGCCGAGCACCTGCGCCAACATGCGTAAAACGCCGCCCGAAAGGGCGAGGAGAACTTGCTACGCCCGCAGGCCAATCGGGCAGCTGACGCCGGTGCCGCCAATGCCGCAATACCCGTTGGGGTTCTTGGCCAGGTACTGCTGGTGGTACGGCTCGGCGTAATAGAACGCAGTCAAGGGCGCTATCTCGGTGGTGATTTCGCCAAAGCCGGCGGTGGCCAACTGCTGCTGGTAGACAGCGGCGCTGGCCTCGACGGCCGCCAGCTGCGCAGCGTCGGTGGTGTACACCGCGCTGCGGTACTGGGTGCCGGTGTCGTTGCCCTGGCGCATTCCCTGCGTGGGGTTGTGGCTCTCCCAGAACACCTTCAGCAGCTGCTCGTAGCTGATCTTGACGGGGTCGAACGCAACCAGCACGGCTTCGGTATGGCCGGTACGGCCGCTGCACGTCTCCTCGTAGGTGGGGTTGGGGCTGAAGCCACCGGCATAACCAACGGCGGTGGAGTACACGCCGTCGGTCTGCCAGAACTTGCGCTCCGCACCCCAGAAGCAACCCATGCCGAACACGGCGGTCTGGGTGCCCTCTGGCCAGGGTGCGGTCAGTGACGTGCCGAGCACGAAGTGAGCTTCGGGAATGGGCATGGTCTGGTCGGTGCGCCCGGCGAGGGCTGCGTCGGGGGTGACCATCTCGGACTTATGGCGAAAGATCATGTTCCCAGGCTACGAGCACAGTGCGAAACGTGCCAGAGCGAGCAGGTGAACCTTCACGAAACTGCAGCCGTTTCCGGAGTCTGGTCGGCCCAAATCCACACTGGGTGTCGATCTGCGCCGACCAGAATGGGCGGATGAATCCCTCCGTCACCATTCGACCGTTTCATGCCGACGACACAGAGAGGGTTTTGGCGCTGAACAACGCCAACGTTCCCGAGCTCAACGAACTGGATTCTGCCGAAGTGCAGCGGTTGGCGGCGTTGGCCGAAACGGCGCTCGTTGCCGAAGTCGATGGTTCATTCGCTGGTTTCTGCTGGGTGATCGGACCGGGTCAGCCGTACGCCAGCCTCAACTACGGATGGTTCGGGCGCAACTACGAACAATTCGTGTACCTCGACCGAATTGCGGTGCACCCCGACTTTCGCCGCTACGGCATCGGCCGCGGCTTCTACGAGACCGTCGTCCAACAGTTCACTGGCACGTGGCCGGTGTTGCTGTGCGAGGTGAACGTGCGCCCGCGCAATGACGGGTCGCTGCAGTTCCATCACTCGATCGGCTTTCGGGAGGTCGGTCAGCAAGACACCGATGGCGGCGCCAAAACCGTCAGCCTGCTGGCGTTAGACCTCGGCGGGTTGCCTGGGTGACAGCGCCGGCCAGACCGGGCTGGATTCCGTAAACCCGCGCCGCGGCCGGCGGGACGGCTGCACGGGCCACTGCGAGTTGCCCCACACGGGGTCTTCGTTTCCGGGGTAACGCGCGTGGAGCCACGACGACAACACGTATACCAACTCCTGGCGCAGCAGCGCTGGTCCATCACCGACGCGGGTGTACGCGTGCAGCATGCCCAGGGTGATGCTGACGGCAGTGGTTGCCACGAACACGACTTCCTCGTCGGGAACGTCGGGCACTCGGTCGACCACGACGTGTCCGACCATCTCCACCAGGCTGTGGAAGAGCGGGCCGCCCTGGCTTCTCGCACCGCCGGTCAGGCTGAGTGCCACCGTTGCGGGGTTGCGGTCGATGTGGTCGCACAGGGCACCCACGACGCGCTGAATCAGCAGTGGTGTGGACGTGTCGACCTCCGCAAGCAACGCGGCACCGAAGACCCCGACCATGCGATCGACCGTTCGTTCCACCAACGCGGCGACAACCGAAGGGATGTCGGGAAACCAGTAGTACACGCGCCCGATCGACATTTCTGCGCCGGCAGCCAGTTCTGCAGCCGTGAAGCTGACTTGCCCGTCCTCGTGAATGAGGCGTTCGGCTGCGTCAAGAATTGCGTCGATCGACTGCTGGCTGCGTCGCTGCCGCGGCTCGGTTCTTAGGTCCTGCATCGCTCAGAATCATATGCACGGAACCGTTGGCTCTACCATGCACAACATGCGATTAGCAGCGATTCAGCACGATATTTTGTGGAACGACCGTACCGCGAACTTTCTGCGCCTCGCTCCTATGATCGCAGCCGCAGCTGCCGGCGGCGCACGATTGGTTGTGCTCACCGAGACCTTTTCCACCGGCTTTGCAGTCGACGAGCCATCGTTGGGGGAACCCGAGGGTGGGCCCTCGTCGCAGTTTCTCTTGCAGCAGGCGGCGCTTCACGGCGTGTGGGTGTGCGGCAGCTGCCCGGAGATTCCCGCCGATTCGGATCCTGCTGATTCGCGGCCTGCCAACTGCTTCGTGCTCGCGGGCCCCGACGGCACTGTGCATCGTTACCGCAAGATCCACCCGTTCACGTACGGCGGTGAGGATCGACACTTCCGTCATGGGGACGCATTCGTGCAAGTGGAGATCGAGGGAGTGCGCGTCACTCCGTTCGTCTGTTACGACCTGCGATTCGCCGACGAGTTCTGGGGTCTCGCGACAACCACCGATCTCTACCTCGTGCCGGCCAACTGGCCCGAGGCGCGCCGCAACCATTGGATGGCGCTGCTGCAGGCACGGGCCATCGAGAATCAGGCGTACGTCGTGGGCTGTAACCGCGTTGGTGAAGGCGGCGGCCTGAAGTACGTCGGCGACAGTCGCATCATCGACCCACTCGGCGAGCTCTTGGCCACCGGGTCGCAGGGCGAGACGATTCTGTTCGCAGATATCGAGCCTGCCACTGTTGCGGCCGTTCGTGATCGGTTCCGCTTCCTGCCTGACCGCCGTTAGCGCGGTCGGCTAGCTCAGTGAGCTCAGCCGAGCCACAGCTTCGTCGAGGACTTCGAGGCGCTTGCAAAACGCGAATCGAACGAGGTGTCGGCCGGCAGCCTTGTCCGCGTACAGCACCTCATTGGGAATCGCAACGACGCCACAACGGTGCGGCAGCGCACGGCAGAAGGCCATGCCGTCGCCGTCGCGTTGCAGTGGGCGAATGTCGACGGTGACGAAGTAGGTGCCGCTGGTTGGCATCACGTTGAACCCGGCGGCAACCAGACCGGGGAGCAGCCGATCGCGCTGCGCCTGCAAGCCAGCAGCAACGCCCTCGAAGAACGAATCGGGCAACCCAAGCCCGAGCGCGATAGCCGGTTGGAAAGGGCCTCCGCCGACGTAGGTCAGGAACTGCTTGGCGGTGCGCGCAGCTTGCACCAGCGCTGGCGGACCACAGACCCAGCCGATCTTCCAGCCGGTGGTGTTGAACGTCTTGCCGCCGCTGGAGACGCTGAGCGTGCGGTCGCGCATACCCGGCAGCGACGCCATGGCGATGTGCTCCGTGCCGTCGAACACCAGATGCTCGTAGACCTCGTCAGTGACGACGATGAGTTCGCGCTCGATCGCGACGTCCGCGATGAGCTGCATCTCCTCTCGCGTGAACACCCGGCCGGTTGGGTTGTGCGGGGTGTTGAGCAAGATCAACTTCGTCTTCGAGGTGAACGCGGCACGGAACTCGTCCGGGTCGAAGGTGTAGTTCGGTGGGCGCAGCAGCACCGGCTTGACGACGCCGCCAACCATCGCGATGCATGGCGCATAGCTGTCGAACATGGGGTCGAAGACGACCACCTCGTCACCCGTGTCGAGCATGCCGATCAGCGCAGCGGCCAGCGCCTCGGTTGCACCGACGGTGACGAGTACTTCGCTGTCGGGGTCGT
>JANOYI010000448.1:0-2912 GCA_031428795.1 Ilumatobacteraceae bacterium
AGCGACCTCGACCGCACCCGTGACGAATCCCGACTGATCCGGTAGCATTTCCACCATGGCTACCTTCCGCGACCTGCTCAGCGCTGCCAAAGCTGAGATCACTGAGATTGACACCGCAACCGCCGCCGAGCGCATCGCTGATGGCGCGCTGGTGCTCGACGTGCGCGAACCCGACGAGTACGACCAGGGTGCGCTACCCAACGCGATCCACCTTCCCCGCGGCCACCTCGAGGCGCAGATCGAAGGCAAGTTGCTGGACAAGAACGCTCAGGTCGTCGTGTACTGCGCGGGCGGCGTGCGAAGCGCCTTCGCGGCCAAGACCCTGGGCGACCTGGGTTACACCGACGTACTGTCGGTGGCTGGCGGCTTTGGCAAGTGGAAGGACGAAGGCCGCCCGTGGAAGACGCCGGTCACCCTCACTGCTGAGCAGCGCAACCGCTACCAGCGCCACCTACTGCTACCCGAAGTTGGCGTCGCTGGCCAGGCAAAGCTGCTGGAAAGCAAGGTGCTGATGCTGGGCGCCGGCGGCCTTGGCTCGCCCTCCGCGATGTACCTGGCTGCGGCCGGCGTTGGGACCATCGGCATCGTTGACATGGATGAGGTTGATGCCAGCAACTTGCAGCGCCAGATCCTTCACAACATGGACCGCATCGGTGACCGCAAGGTGGACAGCGCGAAGAAGACGCTGACGCTGATGAACCCCGACGTCAACGTCGTCACCTACGACACGCGCCTCGACGCCAGCAACATTTTGGACATCATCGCCGGGTACGACGTGATCGTCGACGGCGCCGACAACTTCCCCAGCCGCTACCTGCTCAACGACGCCAGTGTGAAGCTGGGCATCCCCGTGGTGCACGGCAGCATCTTCCGCTTCGAAGGCATGGTCAGCGTCTTCCATCCGCTGGAAGGCCCCACCTACCGCGACATGGTTCCCGAGCCGCCTCCGGCCGAACTTGCACCCAGCTGCGCCGAGGCTGGCGTGCTGGGCGTGCTGCCCGGCATCGTCGGCAGCATCCAGGCGCTGGAAGTCATCAAGATCCTGCTCGGTCTTGGCGAGGGTCTCGTTGGCCGCATTCTCTCCGTCGACACCACGGACATGAGCTTCCGTACGTTCAACCTTCGTCCAGACCCGGCCAACGAAGTGACCTACGCCAACCGCGACCGCATCATCGTGCAAGAGCTCGAAGGGCTGTGCGCCCCGGGCTTGGCCCACTGAGCTCCCGCTTACGCAGGGATCTCTTCGGGTGACGGTGTCAGTTCCTCGCGCTCTTGGATGAGCACGCCAGCGATGACGAGAGCCGCTCCGAGAAGGTCCAGTGGTGACGGCGTTTGGCTCAGCGCCAGGTATCCCAGCACCATCGCCGACACGGGCAACAGTGCGAGGAGCACCGCGAACCGTCGAACCGGGATGCGGCGCAGCACCACCTGGTCGATGCCGTAACCAATCGCCGACGACAGCGCACCCACAGCGACACACATCAGTAGTAACCGGCCGTCGCTGAAGACCACGCCACTACCGGATATGCCGAACGGCAAGATGGTGAGCGAGCCGATGGCTAGGCCGATACCGAGGCCGGCCATGCCGCGGTCGAGGTGGGCAACTCGTCGGCCAAGGATGATGTAGACCGCCCACAGCGCCGACGCGGTGAGGATGAACACGATGCCCCACGGCTCGCCGCCGAGCTCCACGCCGGAGAGCGTGGCGACACCGATGGCGGCGAGTGCGAGTGCGGCGGAGTTACGCGCATTGCGCGTGTAGGCAGCGGCGACTGCGATTGGCCCGATGAACTCGATCACGACGCTCTTGCCCAGGGGCAGGCGGTCGAGGGCGAGGTAGAAGAACAGATTCATCAGCGCTGTGGCAATGCCGAAGAAAGCGGCGCTTCGCAACTCGACACGCGACCAACGGGCATGCACCTGTCGCCAGGAGACCGCCATCAGCAGCAATGCAGCTGACGACACCCGGAACCACGCAACGGTGGCTGGGCGTATCTCCTCGAACAGGTTCACCGCCACCACTGCGCCGGTGTACTGCGAGATGCCAGCGATGGCGAACAGCGCCTCGGGTGAGGCGGTCCGGACGAATTCGGTAGGTGTGCGCAGAGGGCTCAGTCGAACAGGTCGGGGTCGGTGCGGCAGATCTCCTGCCACAGCGGCTGGAAGCTGAGCCAGCCGGCGATGGGCGACGCAGTCTGCTCGCGGGTGTAGACGGCATCCTCGTGAGGAATGGGCTGCGGAGTGCCTGCGGCCATCGCCAGCAGCTGCGCTTGGCAAGTGCGGTCCATGCTGAGAAACCAGAACGCTGCTTCGTCCACCGAGCCACCGACCGTGAACAAGCCGTGGTTCTGGTGGATGGCGGCTTTCCCCTTGGGGAACTGCGAGACCAGCTCGCGCCCGTCCTCGACACCGAACTGCACGCGACCGCGCTGGGCAGTGACGACGACGTGGTCCTCGTAGAAGATGCACGAGTCCTGCGTGAGCGGGGCCAGCGGGATGCCGAGCGAGCTGAACGCCTTGCCGTGGATGCTGTGGCTGTGCGCAGCGGCGATCACGTCGGGGCGTGCCTCGTGCACGGCCGAGTGGATGACGAACGCAGCGCGGTTGACCGGACGGGTGCCGTAGATGACATTGCCGTCGTGGTCAACGAGGATCAGGTCGCTGACACACATGTGCCGGAAGCTGACGGCGAACGGGTTGACCCAGAAGTACTCGGGGAACTCGGGGTCGCGCACGGTGATGTGCCCGGCAACGCCTTCGCCAAAACCGACGCGCCCGAAGATTCGCAGCGCGCCCGCCAGCTTCTGCTTACGGTGCAGCCGCTCCTCTTCCACCGTCGTGAACGGTGCGGGCAGCTCAAGGCTGACGGCCTTAGGGGTCAGCTCAATGCCATCGATCGTGCGAACGCCTGT
>JANOYI010000449.1:0-2764 GCA_031428795.1 Ilumatobacteraceae bacterium
CGCGCTGGCAAGCCATGCAGGCGACCTTGCGCGTATCGAAGCTGCGCTGAAGGAGTCGGTGCACACAGCCGACCCGTATCTCAACGACATCGCCTCGCACCTGATCGTTGCCGGTGGCAAGCGCCTGCGACCGATTCTCACCGTTGTCGCAGCCCAGGTCGCTGGCTCGGCCGACGCTGCGCTGCACGAGCGTGCAGTGCAAGGCGGCATCTCCTGCGAGCTGGTGCAGACCGGCTCGCTTTATCACGACGATGTGATGGACGAAGCCAACACCCGTCGCGGTGTCGAGACCGTCAATGCAAAGTGGGGCAACCTGCAGGCGATTCTCGCCGGCGACTTCTTGCTGTCCCGTGCCTCGGAGATCGCTGCGTCGCTGGGCACCGAAGTTGCCGGTCTGCTGGCCCGCACCATCGGTCGTCTGTGCGAAGGTCAGATCGAAGAGCTGCGTCACACGTACAACGCGGCCCGGCCAGAAGCCAGTTACCTCTCCAGCATCAGCGGCAAGACGGCATCGCTGTTCTCCACCGCCGCCCGCATCGGGGGCCTCGTCGCCGACCTCGATCGACCGGTGATCGATGCGCTCACCGAGTTCGGTGAGGCATTCGGCATGGTCTTCCAAATTGCCGATGACCTTCTCGACGTCACCGCTACCGACGAGCAGTTGGGCAAGCCAGCCGGCCACGACATGGTCGAAGGCGTCTACACATTGCCGGTGCTGCGCACGCTGCAGGCCGGTGGTGTGGCTGCTGTCGAGTTGCTATCGCTGCTGGGCAAGCCATTGGTTGGAGCCGAACAGGACAAGGCGCTGGGCATTGTTCGCTCGAACGGCGGTGTCAACGCGGCAACGACGGTGGCCCTGGAGTGGGCGGCCCGTGCCGAGGCCGCGTGCGACCGGCTGCCGGCATCGGCCGCTACCGATGCCCTGCGCGCAGCTCCCGCCAGCCTGCTCGCCACTCTGTAGACCGCAACGTCAAGGCGCTGACGCGTCGGCGTGGCAACAGACCTCCAACTCCATGCCGTCCGGGTCGCGGAAGAACAGTGACCACTCAGCGCCCAGTTGTTGGATCTCGCCGATGTCGGCCCCGGCCGCCACCAGCCGATCGCGTGTCGCCTCGAGTGTGGCCAACGAATCGACTGCCAGCCCGTAGTGGTCGATCGCGCCGCGACCACCTTGGCGTCGCCGGTCGCCAATGATCTCGTCCGCGGAGGCTTCGAAGATGTTCATCGACGCACCGCCACCGAGGTCGATGATGATCATTCGCGGGTGGTCTGGTGTGGCCTGCATTTCGAACGTGGTGGTTGCTCCGAAGACGTCCTGGTAGAAGCGGACGAGCCTGTCGAGGTCGGGAGTGAGCGTGGCCACGTGGTTGAAGCCGGTCGTGAATGGCATCGCGGAACCTCCTGCTGAATCGGGTCGCTCAAGTGTGCATCAACCACGCCGCTAGTGCGAGTCACATGCGGCGTGGCACTCGGACGGAGGGGCAGGTCAGGCGTTGGGTGCGAGCTTGATGATCTTCGTGGCGGCTTTGTAGGCCAGCTCGGCGGGACCCTTTTCGTCCTCGCGGAGCAGGTTGGCCGTGATGCGCAGCATCCATTCCATCAGCGTGCGGTTGTTCATCCCCACGCGAGTGAGTTCACGCATCAACGTCGGTCGACCGATCACACGAGCGAAAAGTCGGGCCACCTTGAAGTACTCGCCGTACTCGTTGTCGATGTGCCGCGGGTACTGCTGCAGCACCGTGGGGTCGTTCGTGACCAGGGCTTCGTGCAGCACTTGCGCGGCGACGCGTCCCGTCTCATAGGCGTAGTCGATGCCATCACCGTTGAACGGATTCACACTGCCGGCAGCGTCGCCGACCACGAGAAAGCTGGGGCCGGCATTCGGCCCGACAGAACCGCCCATCGGAATCCGCCCACTCGTCGCCTTCACCGTGGGGGCAGCGGGGTCGATCTCCCAGCGATCAGCAATCTGGTGCGCGTATTCATCCAGCAGGTGTGTGGTGTTGACACTCTTGAAGTCTCGGAACGTGCTGAGTAGGCCGACGCCCACGTTGACGGTGCCGTCACCCACCGGAAATACCCAGCCATATCCGGGCATCGGGTTGCCGTTGCGATCCTTCACATCCAGTGCCGATTCGATCCACGGCTCGGCGTGGCGCGGAGTTTCCCAATACGTGCGAATTGCCGTCCCGTAGGGCCACTCGCGCGTGCGGAACGTGCCGAGCGCGCGACCGAATCGGCTGTTGGCACCATCGGCGACGATCACATACTTCGCGTGGATCTCGACCGTGGCGCCACCGTCGACTGCGACCGTCGCGCCACGGACGAACCCGCGCTCGACGATTGGTTGTATCGCCTCGTGCCCGGTCAGCAGTGTCGCTCCAGCGGCCACCGCGTTGTCGGCAACCATCTGGTCGAGCTCACGGCGACGCACGACATAACCGTGCTGTGGATAGATGGAGTGGCTGGGCCACTCAATCTCCATCTCGTGCCCCATTCCCGTCGCGCGCCAACCCGAGTAGCGGTGGAACCGACTGAGCGGTTTCGTGAGGCCCATCTCGGCGAGTTGGAAGACCGCTCGCGGTGTCAGCGCATCGCCGCAGGTCTTGTTGCGCGGAAACGTCTTGCGCTCCACAATCGTGACGTCGTGCCCATGGCCCGCGAGCCAGTACCCAGCCGCCGAGCCCGCGGGCCCACCGCCCACGACAAGCACCTCAGTACGGAATGCCTCAGGCATGCGACCCCCTGCTGTCTGCGTCACGGC
>JANOYI010000450.1:0-5247 GCA_031428795.1 Ilumatobacteraceae bacterium
GGGATGGGGAGACCAGTACCACCACTCGACACCGGGCCAGGAGCTCGACATCACCGGCTTGGCCGCAGGCACGTACTACCTCTGGCACGACGCCGACCCGGAGAACCGCTGGCTCGAGTCGAACGAGACGAACAACACCACTTGGGTGAAATTCAAGCTCGAGCGCAAGGGGGCGAACGCCTCCGTCACCGTGCTCACCACGTCCCCGTGCATCCCAGACCTCACCTGCGGCTTCGGCGGCAACGCCTGACGGATGGTCGAGCCGCCTTCTGTTGAGCCGCCTTGTTACTGGCAGTTCTGAGCGTCAGCCCCGCGACGCTGCCAGTGCCCGGTCCAACTCGTCTGCGAGAGTGATCGCCAGATCCAGAGTCGTACCCGGCAAGCCCATGACGAACGCGACGCTGCCATCGCGTTGGGGCACCGATACGACCCGCACATCGCCATACCCCTCGCCGTCATTGCCAGTCGGGTCAACGAGAGCGAGGCTGCCGGTCGTCAACCTCACTTGCGATTCGTCGGCGTCTCCGGTTGGCCCTCGGTTCAGCATCGGGACGGTCGTCAGGGCGAGGATGAAGTCCGACGTGCTGTACGGAGCCTCTGTGTCGCTGCCGCCGCCGAAGTAGATCTCGCAGCCCACCTTGTGGTCGGTTCCGTACTCACCGCTCAAAGCCTTGGCGACGTATGGGACGTAGCGGTCAAGTCGCATCTGGGCGACGACGTGATAGAGGCGGGAGCAGTTGTCCTCAAGATCGCCATTGACTTGCTCATTCGGCGGGATCGGCGACGGTCCCGCTAGCGCCAATGTCACCACCGTCGGGATGTCCTCGATCGTGGTCGGCGACGATGGAGCAGTTATGGCTTCTCCTGACATCCTCGACACCTCGGCACCGGCACTTTGCGAGGAACACCCCCCAACCGCGAGCGCCAAGAGCATCCAGCAAACACATGCACGCACTAGCGCATATTGCCCTGATGGAGCGCAAGATGCAACAGGTCGACGCACTCAGATCATCTGATTTGAGCGCGTGCCCTACCGCCGGTTGAGGTTGATCAACTGCTGCGTCAACTCGCAGTCACGGCATCGCGGAGCAGGTCGAGGTGACCTGCGTGCCGGGCGGTCTGGTCGGTCGTTTGGGCGAGGATCCATCGAAGGTTGACCGGTCCCCGCCTCAACGACGGGACCGCCGCCGTCTGGTCGAGCGAGTCGCACGGAGCGGTCGGTGCGGTCACTGCCTCGAAGCGTTGGCCACGCCCGACGGCCGTTGGATCGTCGTGGGTGCTGGGCGCGATCCGAGACGAGTCGTGCGTAGCGTCGGTCTCGGCACGGCTCGACTGGAGTTGGCCCGACCATGACGACGGCGTCCCACCGAGCGGGCCGTGATCAGTCACCGAGCAGGAAGGCGACGAGCGCCTCGATCTCCTCCGACGTCAGCCGCAGCCGCGGCATCGAACCCGATGGTCCCGAACCTCCGGAGAACGCGGGGGACGAGAACGCGTCCGGCGCGACCATGGACTCGGCCAGGTAGTCGGCGGCGCTCATCCCGGGTCGGCGATTCCCTGCCCAGGCCGCAGCGTTGTCGAGCGGCGGGTAACCCTCGAACGACAACCTCGTGTCGGGGCCCCGATGGCAGGTGACGCATCCTTTCGCCCTGAACAGCGAGGCGCCGTCGAGCGGCGTGGCGGCGGTGCTCCGATCTCCACGACCCCAGGTGGCGACGACGAACACCATGAGAAGCTGTGCAGTCAGCAGCGCTGCACGTCCTGTTCGACTCACGACGGCGAGAGCCGGGCCCGGCGACGCGAGGACCACAGGTCGACGGCTGCCCCGGCAGCGAGCGCGGCGGCGAGCACCGACAGCGCGACCCGCGCGGCGGGCCACGACGACCCGTCGGCCGACGACCCTGCGCCCGTCACCGTCACCGTCCCCAGGGCCTGCGATCCGAACCATCCCATCCGGATGCTCCACTCGTGATCGCCGGCCTCATCGAAACGGACGGTGGCGAGGTAGTGACCGACTGCGCCACCCGACACCGCCGGGAAGAAGTCGATCGAACCGTCGTCACTGACGAGTTCGATCCCCACCTCGTTGCCGGCGTCGTCGAGGAGATCAACGGGGGTGACCCCGTGCTGCAGGATCGTGAAACCCACCTCCTCGCTCGCACCCGCTCGGGGGGTCGGAACCGCGTCGATCGAGGCGACCGCCCACCCTCCTGCGGACGCCACGGCCGTCTCTCCGGCCACGATGCCGAGCGCGGCGACCAGCACGAGGACCGCTGCAGCGGCGAGGATGCGGACCACACCGACCGGCTGCGGTGACTCGATCGATCGGTGCAGCGGACGTGATTTGCGTGTCATGCCCGTCCGACACCGCAGCGCGCCCGCACGTTCCGACATCGCTCGGGATCGTCTGACGCTCATGGCGTCACCGCCGCCGCGATCTCCGCGGCGTAGTCGAGCGCAGCATCGAGCTCGGTGAAACCCTCCACGCGGAGCAGCACGTCTGCCTCCTGCCACAACAGGGTGTCGGCGGCCACGCGCTCCACGAGCACGCTGCCATCAAGGTCGCGATACATGACCTCGTGTGGATCGCCCTCGATCCACAGTCCCGGCCACCCAGCGACGTCCACCCCCAGCACCTGTTCCGACGATCCCACCGTCTTGGCGATCAACGCCTCGTCGAGCGCGCCGGCGATCGCCGACACGAGGATCTGCCGACCGTCGACCGTCACGACCCGGCTCTCGCCCGGACCGGGCGTCGTGAACGTGCCGTCGTGGGCGGTCGACGAAAGGTCGGGATCGACATTCACCGACACCGCGTCGAGCCCGAGCCACCGGGCCACCGCGTGGCGCGCATCGGGCACCGCGAGGACGCTTCCCGCGACCACGACCGCAACCGCTGCGGCGAACGCCAACCCGCGGCGATCACGAACCGATGCCGCCCGTGCGACCGGCCGAGCGAGCTCGTCCAGCCGGGCCAGCACCACGTCGACCACCCGGCTCGTCCGAGTCGCGGGGAGATCGAGCACCTCGCCGAGCGAACCGAGCCGAGCGATGAGGTCGTGTTCGTCGATCATCCGATCCTCCCGATCGACCCGTCGATGCCATGCGTCCCAGACGTGCGGTCACGATCGAGCTGGTCGTGCAACCGCGCCAACGCACGCGAGGTCCGAGACTTGACGGTGCCGAGGGCCAAGCCGAGCACCTCAGCGGTCTCGGCCTCGCCGAGCCCGGCCACATACCTGCACCCCAGCACGTCCCGATCGTCCGGACGCAGCCGCGCCAGTGCCCCAGCAAGCGCCTCGTGCTCGAGCCGACGCTCCACCAGTTCCTCAGCGCTGTCGTCGACGGTCAACGCGAGCGCGGCATGCCGTTCGTCGCGTCGCAGCCTGCGCACCCGTCCACGCACCTGGTTCTTGGCGTGGTTCGCCACCACCCGCAGCATCCAAGAGCGGACCGAACCACGTCCGTCGTAGGTGCCGAGATGGCGGTGCATGTTCACGAATGCGTCTTGCACGATGTCGTGGGCCTCCTCGGTCGATCCGCTGATCACCGCAGCCACCCGCACCGCCGACCGCTGGTGTCGTCGCACCAGTTCGCCGAAGGCCGACAGATCACCGGCGCGGGCGCGCTCGACCAGGATGTCGTCGTCGCACTCGGTGGGATCGGCGGCGTGCATGTGGTCACAGTCTGCTGCCCGGTCCGACACCGCTGCGACCGGCAAGGTTCCTCGACAAGATGTAGCACGGTGCGACAACACGATCCGACCTGCCTGCCCACCGTCCCAACGACCCGGTGATCCACCTCAAGAGCCCGATGGCCGCGCCCCCCGACCACAGCTGATGTTCTCCTACAAGGCACCGGCCGGCACGGCCCGAAATGCCAGCGCCCCCAAACGCCGGTGCCGCTCTTGACCGGCACGCCACGTACATCGTGTCCACCTTCATCGCCGGCGCCGCCCGCTAAACAGCGGTTGCGCATAACGCCCGACCAGAAGTACTTGCGCTTGGCGCACATACCGGGCATTTGTGCGGCCGCGATGGGGTCGGCGTGAAGGCGCCAACTCGCACGCTACGCGATAAGGGCCGGGACAGCCACGAAATGGCTGACCCCGGCCCTTTTGGCCCCCCGGACGAAAATTTCAGCTGGGCCGGCGTGCCTGCTTGATGAGTCCCACGCCGCCCAGCAGGGAGGCGAGAGCCATCATCGCAAGACCCCACGACGAGCTACCGGTGCTCGGAAGCTGTGTGGGAACGGGAGCTGCCTGGAATGGCGGCGTCGTCGGGCCTGCGGACGCTACCTGAGCCGTTGTGGTCGGTCCTGCAGATGCCACCTGAGTCGTCGTGGTCGGTGCGCCAGTTGTCGTTGGCGCAGCCGTTGTGGTCGATGCAGCCGTTGTGGTCGGAGCCACGTATCCCGGGCACGCTGCTACGCCGGGGTCGGTCCCGCCGATCTGGATGACGATCGAGAGACCCTGAGCGTCATTGAAGCGGTCGCCAACCTTGACCGGTGTGACGTTCTGGTTTCCAGGGATTGCATTCTCCGAGACGAAGATGGGGTTGTCGCCAGTTTGAAGTATTTCCTGACCGTCAGGTGTAATGACGTACTTGCAGACGTACACCTTGACCGGCTCCGTATCCGCCGACGCGGGCGATCCCGCAACTCCGGCTATTCCGGCGACGACCAACGTCGCTCCAATCAGTATTCGCTTCATGTTGCAGCCCTCCTCAAGGTGCGACGACCGCTCAGTCGAGCGGGAATCGCTCGATCTCCGACCATCTGATGAATGGGACCCTTCCCTCAGTGATCGCTGTTGAAACCGCTCGTGTCGTCGCGTCCGCAGACGGCGACATAATCCAGCTCAGCGGCATGATTTGATACCAGAAGAAACCGGGCGAATGCGCCGAGTTTCTTCTACAGATCAGAAGGTTAGGGTTCGAGTCCCTTCGAGCGCGCTGGGTGACGTCGCGAGACATCGGCAAGGTCCGAACCCTCATTGGGGTTCGGATTTCTTGTTTTTGCGGCGATGGAGCGCAGCGTTGCCTGCAGTTCGAGCATGTGGCACAATTGTGGTCATGACGACTGAGGCGCTGCGAACTGTGCGAGACCGCTTCTCTGAGTATGTCGAGCGGGTGCAACAGCACCATGAGCGAATCGTGGTGACGAAGAACGGTCGGCCGGCGGTAGTACTGATCAGTGCCGACGACCTCGAGAGCCTCGAGGAAACGCTCGCGATCCTCAGCGACGCAG